>JABDKS010001049.1 GCA_013002105.1 Pirellulaceae bacterium
CCGCAGGATTCATCGACGAGCTGGAGATCACTGGCACGCCGAACGACGATACGATTGGAATCGATTTGGCCACGTTTCAGATTCCAATCGACGGCTTGCTGTTGCGCGGCCGTGAGGGCATGAACACGCTTGAATTATCCGGCGACGGCACGTCCTTTGATTTCACTCACCACAATACCCTGGTGAGTGATTTCCACCGCATCGATCTTAGCTCCTCTGACAAGACAACGATCTCACTTGACGCACAAGCGATCGCCCAATTGAGTCCATTGGATGCTGAAATCGAATTGTTGTTGGGCGTCGATGACGCGGTGTTGATCGACAAAGCGAACGAGTGGCGATTGGACGATCCCATCGTCGTGAACAATCAGTTTCGTCTGGTGGCGGAAAACCAACTTGGCATTGAACGAATCGAAGCCGTTTCGGATCGCCCGTGGCAGAACTTCCTCAATGTGTCCGATATCAACAACAACGGTGCGGTCACCGCCAACGACGCGTTGGTGATCATCAACGAGCTCGCCCGTAGGTTGTTCAGTGAAGCGGTCGGAACGTTAAAGGATCCATTGGACGTTCCGGAGTGGCCAGGGTTCTATTACGACCAAAACGGCGACGAGCGAGCATCCGCGGTGGACGCCCTCCGAGTCATCAATCAGCTTGCCCGAGTCGCCAGTGGGGATGGTGGTGCACCGGAAGCGGAATGGATCGAAGTTGTGGAGACGCCGCCGGCAACCATCGCGGCGATCGCGCAAAGCGAAGCAAAGATCAGTTCGTTCGCCGTGAACGAGGACGTGACTCCACACGAAGTTTTGGTCGGAGATACCACCGTCATCGATGTCGATTCAGTCGATCAAGCCTTGCTGCAATGGTGAGCCAAGCTTTTTTACAAGCTCGAAGCGGCGGTGTTTGCTGCATCACTCTCCCAGAGGGGGTTCTTCGCGGATTTTCGTGGGTCGATTTGGTGGAAAGCGGTGCGAATCGAATTCGGTGCGTCAAACTTGTCAACGCGCAAGAGTCATCTGCGACCGCTGCGCGGTCGGTGAACATGGGGCTTTGAGCCCGTGGGTGCGCTACGCGACCCCATACGCATCAACTTAAGGTATTGGCCTATGAAAAAAGCGGAAAACCGTTCATGACGTGATTGGGATACCAAACCTAATCACCTCGGAAAACGGAGTTTCCGCATGTGCAATCTACCAGCATTGGCCAACGTATTGCAGGGCAGTTTTGAAGCTGCTGCCAATCGAGCGAACAAGCACTCCAGAGCAATCAAGCGAGTCCGGAAATTCACCCCCATTACACTCGCTCAGACGTTCGTAATTGCGTTAATGTCCAAGCCGAATGCTGGACCAGGACATATCGCCGACACGGCCGCCGTTCTTGGGGTCAATGTATCAACACAGGCGGTTGTGCAACGCGGTGGTCCAGAACTGAAGAGCTTCTTCCGGTCGTTGTTTTCAGAGATGATCAAACTGGTGGTCCAATCTGAAACTCCGATGGCGACGATTCTGAGTCGTTTTACGGAGGTCCGGTTGATGGATTCCTCCGTTATTTCTTTGCCAAAAAGCCAAGCCGAAGAGTTCCTTGGCGGGGGTGTCAAGAACGGCCATGTGATCTCTTCGCTCAAGCTACAAACCGAATTGGATCTTAAGACAGGACAGCTCTGCGGAATTCAAATCGAGCCGGGCCGACAAACCGATCAGGGCACCGATCGTCAACACATGGCACCCAAAGAGGGTTCGTTGCGAATTACCGATCTTGGTTACTTCAATTTAAAAGTCTTTGCCATGATCCACGCGGCGTCGGCCTATTTTCTTAGTCGTACGCAGCACACCGTTTCGGTGATGGTCGATGACCAATGTCTCAACCTGATTCAATTTTTGTGCACCAGTACATGCGGCCGCATCGATCAGCAAGTTGTTCTTGGTACGCAAAACAAGCTCGCTTGTCGGCTCATCGCGTGGAGGGTACCTGAAGCGATAGAGAACAAGCGGCGTCGAAAACTGAGAGAGACCATGGCTGACAAAGGTCGCAACGTGACGAAAGCAGCGATGGAAAGTTGTGCTTGGGAATACCTGATCACCAATCTTTCAGAGGATCAACTCTCTTTCGAAGAGGCAATCATTCTTTACCGTAGCCGTTGGCAAATCGAGCTTCTTTTCAAACGTTGGAAATCCTACTGCCAGATCGATCTGCTTGACGGTCCAGATGATGAGATGACAATGACGCGGATGTGGATTCGACTCTGTGGAGCCGTCTTGCAGCATTGGATATCGACGCAGATCGGCTGGCCGGTAGCGATGCGGATCTCCCTGGCAAAGCTGGCGTCATTGATCCAAAAAATGGCGTGGGACTTCGCTTCGCATCTGCGTGGTTCGGCGACTGACCTGATCGCGTTTTTGAGTCGATTCGAATCCCTGGCTCAACGCCGCTGCCGACGCACCAAACGCAAGAAGAATCCCGGTACCGCCGAATTATTGGACAACGCAAAGCTCCTCGAATACGTCTTAAGTTGATGCGTATGGGGTCGCGTAGCGCACCCACGGTATCGACGCAAGCATGCGCATCCGACCGCGGAGCGGTCGCAGAGACGAAACGCAACCAAAACAAGCACCCAGAACTGCGCTGACACCCACTAGAATGACCCATGAACACCTCATCGGAGAAACGACCGTGAGCGAGTCATCCAATTCTGCGACGCGTGGCTTGGCTGGAATCGTTGCCGGCAAGACATCGTTGAGCACGGTTGGCAAGGAAGGCCACGGGCTGACATATCGCGGATACACCATTGAGGAATTGGCCCAACAAGCGAGTTTCGAAGAAGTTGCCTGGTTGCTATTGCGGGGAGAACTGCCGAACACGCACGAACTCAAAAGCTACCGCCAACAACTTCGTTCGCTGCGATTCCTTCCCGCCGAATTGAAAGTCATCCTGGAACAGCTCCCCGCTTCGGCGCACCCGATGGATGTGTTGCGGACAGTGGTCTCGGCGCTGGGGACGATCGAACCTGAATCGCCGTCACGTCCGGCCATCGAGATCGCCGATCGATTGATGGCGGTTCAATCTTCGATGCTGCTTTATTG
>JABDKS010001077.1 GCA_013002105.1 Pirellulaceae bacterium
GCGTGATCGCGGCACGCGGATCATTGTATTTGTCAGGATGCAGGTCCTTCGCATGCGGGACATCGCATGATGGGTTTTCCTCCACGCGAGACGGCGGATCATCCGCCGAATCAGTCGATGTCGCCGCAACCTGCTCTGGATCGTTTGCTGGGTCAGTCATAAGTTACTGCTGTCGCTCGCTACCATTGGAATCAGCCAATTGGAATCGGCACACAAAATTTCAACACGCGTTTCTGTCATCCACAAAATCTCAGTCTCTATGGTATTCGATTCGGACCCGTCCAGCGTCGCCACGGTCAATGTGCCGCTGGGGGATCGCAGTTACAACATTCAGATCCGTACCGGCGCGACGGACGAATTTGCCGATTGCATTTGTGATGCATTGGGCGATCTGTCGCACATCGTTGTTATCGCTGATGCGGCGGTACGGGATCAATGGGCCCAACCGCTGACCCAATCGTTATGCAACCGAGACAACATCCGTGTCGACACGCTCTCGGTCCCATCGGGCGAAAAGAGCAAATCGGTATCGCAACTGGAATCGCTGTGGAACACATTGCTGGACACAGGTGCCGATCGGCGCAGCGTCGTGATGGCCGTTGGTGGCGGCGTCATCGGAGATCTGGCCGGATTCGTCGCCGCGTCCTTTACCCGCGGTATTCGGTTCGTCCAAGTTCCCACGACACTGCTGGCGATGGTTGACAGCAGTGTGGGCGGCAAAACGGGCATTAATCTGCCGGGAGCAAAGAACATGGTCGGCGCGTTCTGGCAACCTTCGCTCGTCTGGATTGATACCGATGTATTGTCCAGCCTGCCCGATCGCAGTTACATCAGCGGGCTGGCCGAAGTCGTCAAATACGGCGTGATCGACGATGCGGAATTTTTTGATTTCCTGGAGTCCAATGCACAGCGGCTCGTCGACCGAGACAATGACGCGATGCGCAACGCAATTGCCCGCAGTTGCCAATCCAAGGCCAGCGTCGTCGGCGCAGACGAACGAGAAACCAGCGGCCGACGCGCGATCTTGAATTACGGTCATACGTTTGCACATGCAATCGAAGCCACTGCGGGTTACGGTTCGCTATTGCATGGCGAAGCGGTCTCGATCGGAATGCAGATGGCCGCCCGACTGGCGATCGAATTGTCCATGTGCGACGAAGAACTGTTGTCGCGGCAAACAACGCTACTGCAAGCGTGTCGGCTGCCCACCACGTTTCCCGACGCCGATCCTGAGGCGATGCTACCCGTAATGAAACGTGACAAGAAAGTCGCCCACGGTAAACTGCGATTCATTTTGCCCAGCAAGATCGGTGCGGTCGAACTGGTCGGCGACGTTGACGAAGCAGCCGTGGTTCGAGCAATCGAAGCATCCCGCTAGAACTGCGGCAACAACTCGTTCCTGGCGCGATCGAGCCTCCGCATTCGCTCCATCGCCGGATGTGCCGCCAATATCAGCGGGAACATCGGCGATTGGGATTCCGCCAACTCTGCCAGCCAGGCGTCTTCGGCGGGGCGACCGGTGCGAGACTCCAAGATCGCACGATTCATCAGCACGCCAAACGGTCCGTACGGTAGCTGCTTGAGTCGCTTGGCCCGCTGCTGAAAATACGATTCTTGATTGAACCGTTGCGGCCGCACAAATTCGCTGTCTAGTGCAGCGGCACTTTCGTACTGTTTTCTCTGTTCGTGAATATCGATCATCAACCCCAGCGCTAGCTGATGGTTGGCGCGTTGCGACGCATACCGCATCGCGTCAGAGATCGCTCGATCGGCATTGGAGTCAAACCAAACTGCTCGGGCACCGTCCACTTTAATCATCATCGACATCGGATTCAGTTGCGACGCGGTCCGCAATGTTGTCGCCGCCTTGTGCGTTTGACCGGTCGCCAATAACAATAATCCGTACTGATGATGAACCTGCCAATGGTAGGGATGCATCCGTGTCAGCTCTTCCAACAAAGCTTCGGCTTCGACGTATCGCTGAAATATCTGCCACTCCAGCATTGCTTTGGCCAAGTTTGCCGAAACGCTAAGACCATCCAACTGGAGGGCCGACTCGGTTGCCTCGAGTGCCTGCTGGACTCGGGCAACGGTCCTCTCTTCGTCGCTTTGCGCCGCCAACATGATCGACGTCAGTGCGATCCCGGCAACCGGCTCCGCGTATCGCGGATCGATGCTTCTTGCCTTCTCCAAACACATCAGGGCCATCGTCATCCCCTCGACGCTGTCGGGATCCGAACGAACCTTGCCGTCTACCAAGCAACTGTACGATTCGACTTTCGGCGGTTCGGACCGATGGAGGGTCGATGTCAGCCGACGTCCGATCCGGCTGGCTATATCCGTTGCCAATTGACTTTGTTGCAGCAAGTTGTCGCCGACTTCGGCGATGTCTTTGATCGCCCATAACTGTTTGCCGGTATTTGCGGACACGATTCGCAAATCAATATCCAAGTACTCCTTTTCCCCAATTTGGTTTGGGGTAACGGACCCGGTGACAAACGCGTCCACATCCATTTCCTTGCCAAGTTGTATGAATTCCTCCGGACTTGACGCGGTAATGACGTGAAACGGAGGCACCGATACATCGTCCATCCGGCTCAACTCATTGACCAGCAACGCCGAAAGCTTGTCGCCGACCGACAGGGAGCGATCACCAATGGGTAAAACGTCGGACAGAACGGAATCCGCGCGGTCATCTAACGATAACACAGCCAAGG
>JABDKS010001081.1 GCA_013002105.1 Pirellulaceae bacterium
CAGGAGATGACAGCCTGTTTTGGTTATCCGCTCAGTTACGAAGACGCACCACGACGTGCGGTGCATGCGGCCAGTCAGATTCAAAGTCACGTCGCCGAGATCGAATCGGATATTCAGTCACGCTTGAATCTGCAAATCCAAGTTTGGCAGTCGATCCATAGTGGAATGGTTGTTGCGAGCGGCGCGGATGACCGACGACTGGTTGGCGATGTTTTGTCGTTGGTCGCTCGGATGGACCGCGACATCGAACCGGGTCAGATCACCATTACGCAGGATTCGTTTCGCTTGGTCGAACACTCCTTCGTTTGCGAAGAACTGGCGGCTACATGTGGATTGCCGGGACAAGCACCGCAAACGCTGTATCGGGTCATCGAAAAGGTCAGGGACACAGAGGAGTTTTCCAGCAACGAGTCGGTCGAATACACGCCGCTAGTGGGTCGCGACCAGGAAGTCAGCATGCTGATGAATCGCTGGGAATTGACTGGCGAAGGATTCGGTCAATTGGTCGCGTTAATTGGCGATGCCGGAATGGGCAAGTCTCGACTGGTTCATGTCTTGACGCAACACGTCAGCCAAACATCGCCCTCAGTTTCGCCTCCGATCATCGAATGGTCCTGTTCTCCGTATCAATCCAGCACCGCGTTCCACCCTGCCATCGGTGCGCTTCAGCGTCGACTGCAATTCACACGCCAGCAAAGCGATGATCAAAAACGCAACGCGTTAAAGACCTTGCTTGACTCACTAGGGTTTGATCTCGCGGTGGCGATGCCCATTTTTTGTGACCTGCTCTCTCTGCCGGTAGGATCAGAGTATCCGCCACTGAACTTGTCTTCGCCCAAACAGAAAGAACTGACGCTTGAGTTGTTGCACCAATGGATTTGCGCCGAAGCCCAACAACGCCCGACGCTCTTCATCGTCGAAGACCTCCACTGGGTTGATCCCTCCACGCTCGACTTTCTGCAGTCGATTGCCAACAATCCGATTAGCGCGCCCTATCTTTGCTTGCTGACCTTCCGCCCCGACTTTTCGACGCCTTGGACCAGTCGCGCACACCAAACCCAAATTGCGCTGAACCGGCTGACACGCTCCCAAGTATCCCAATTGATTGCGTCGAAGGTCGATAACGATGCAATACCATTGGGCCTGATTGATCGGATTGCCGACCGCACCGACGGTGTTCCGCTGTTCGTCGAAGAATACGCAAAAATGTTGAATGATTCGGCCGACTTGATGTCGGACACAGCGGAACTCAGTCACGATTCGACGATGGGTAGCCAAAGCAGTTCCATCCCAATTCCAGCGACGTTGCAAGGACTCCTGACGGCCCGCTTGGATCGAATTGGCGGAGACGAAAATGTGGTCCGAATGGCAGCCGCATTGGGTCGAGAATTCTCGTTTTCTATGATCGCAGCCGCCATGGATTTAGGAGCCAGCGTGCTAGCCAACGAATTGGAAAAGCTGGTTGAATCACAACTCCTATTTCGTCGGGGAACGCCGCCGGACAGCCAATACACGTTCAAACACGCGTTGATACAAGACGCGGCCTACGATTCGATGCTTCGTGGCCAGCGCAAGGAGATCCATCAGAAAATCGCTGCGGCGATGGAAACCGAATTCCCTGAGATCCGAGTCGACCAACCCGAACTGCTGGCTCATCATTACAGTGAAGCCGGCGACCATTTCAATGCGGCGCCGCTTTGGGAAACCGCCGGATCCATTTCGACCCAGCGTGGTGCGCTTGTCGAGGCGATACAGCACCTAAACAAAGGTATGGCCTCGCTGAAATCACTCAGTGAATCTCCCGAGCGTGATGAACTGGAGTATCGCATCAACGTACCGCTGGGGATTGCGACGTTGTCACTCAAGGGATACGCGGCACACGAACTTGGAACGATCTATCAACGGCGAATGGAATTGTGTCAGAAATTGGGTGACAAGATGGGCCAGTTGCATGCCCATTGGGCGATGGGATCCTGGCGGATCGTTCGTGACGAAGTCGAAACCTGCCTGGACATCGCTTCGCAAATAATGCCAATGGCACGTGAGATGGATGACGACGGTGCATTGATGGAAGCCTTATTCATCCAGGCGATCGCCCAATTCTATCACGGTGACTTTTCCGATTCTCTGGCATCGTGTCAGCAAGGATGGGATTTGTTTGATGCCGAACGATGCCTGTTTCACACCAGCCGCACAGGTCAACATGCCGGCGTTGCACATTTATCATACATGGCGCTTAATCACTGGTACCTCGGTCAGCCCGCATCGGCGCTCCAGCGGATGCGGCAAGCCGTCCAGTTGGCCGAGAGCCTGAACCATCCGTTCAGTGTTGCGTTTGCACTGCACCATGACGGTTGGCTCAACGCTGCAATGCAACTCGGGACCGATGCAGTGCAAAGTGCAGTGCGTCACATGCAGGTCGCACGCGAACAAGCTTTCTTTTTTTGGGAGACGACCGGCCTGCTCCATCACGCCGGCGGTTTGATTTGCCTTGATGACTCAGCTCAAGCTCGCGACGAACTGTTACAAGGATTGGCGCAATACGATGCTACCGGTGCCCAGCTTGCGCTGCCCCGATATTACGGATATCAGGCAGACGCCTTAACAAGACGAGGAGATTTTGATGCTGCCTCCGAGTCGCTGGAACTGGCCAAAGCGGCCGTCGACAAGTGCGACGAACGCTTTCATGAGCCAGAAGTTTGGCGGTTGTGTGCCCAATGGGCATCCGCTCAAGGCAATCAAGATCAGGCAGCGGAATTCGCGGCCAAGTCGCTTGACGTTGCCAATCACCTCGGGTCGCTTGCCTGGAGACTGACCGCATTGGTGGATCTGTGTCAGTACACCCCACCCGGATCCGGGCGCGACCGTTTTGTCCAACAAGTATCGATCGCAGTTGCGGAATTTGAACCCTGCGAAGTGGATATTCCGATTGTTTCACGAGCGCGCTCGCTATGTCCGCCATCGAGCATCTAGCCTCAGTCGATCACCGTCTCAGGATTTGGTACACGTCGAAAGCAAATTCACGTCACGTGGACTTTCATCGCCGGACGCCAGTTTCACGAAGCCGCAGTTCTGACCATTGAATCCGCGTCTGAATTACCCAGTCGGTATAACCCGCTCAATGCGGTAACCAACGGGTACCGTCGACGCATTCATTCGGAACAACCGATCATTTAGAAACGGTTGGATCAGTCGCAGCAACCGTTCAATACGATTGACCTGGACCTGTGAATGTTCTTTCCCGTCTGTACACTTGGTGCCCGCCAACGCAGCACATCATTGTGGCTGACGGGAGTCATTGTGTTGCTGTCAGTCGTCGTCACGGCTGGTTGCGTCAATCCAACGCATGATCAACGGCGAATCGGTACGCTACGCAATCATGTTGATAATGAACTACTCGCTCGTAGCGATTATCAATTGGCACCCGCCCAACTGGTGTCTCACCGGTCCGCTACCGAGACCGTCGCGATGCCGGATATCGTGAATTGGAATGACGGACTATCCGAAGAGGAAGCCTGCGCAATCGGCATCTGGAACCATCCCGGTTACCAAGAACTCTTAGCAGACCTGCAGATCACTCGCGCAGATGTCATCGAAGCCGCCCAGGTCGCCAATCCCCAGATTGCAACCATGATCCCCGTGGGTCCCAAGCAGTGGGAATTTGCACTCGCATTGCCTTTGGATGCGCTCTGGTTACGACCGATACGCGTCGCCGCCGCGCAGGCCGAAGCACATCGTGTCGCCGAGCGATTGGTACAGGACGGATTGAACACAATTCGAGACATTCGTCTCTCGTACATTGACTGGAATCTCGCCCAGCAGCGAGCAGCGATTGCAACGGAAATACTGGAGTTGCGAGATGAAGTTCAACGGATTGCCGATGCGCGTTTGCAAGCCGGTGATGCTGCGGAATTGGAAGTCACAACCGTGCGGATAGATGCTGCGGTTGGCAAAGCAGACCAACGTCGAGCGATACGAGATGCTCAAATCGCACAAGAGCGTTTGCGTTACACACTGGGTTTGCAGCACAGCGACATTAAATTGAATACCGAATCTCCCACGCTGCCAATCAATCCCGCGATTACATTGCTGGATCCGCAACAGTTGGTTACAGACGCCATTTCATCGCGACCTGACTTGCGAGCGATCAGGCTAGCTGTGCGAGCGGCCAATCATCGGCAAGACCTTGCACGCAAAGATATTTGGCGATTGAGCGGGTTGTTACCAGATATCAATAGCCGCGGTCGCAATGGATTCGAAGCAGGACCTGGTTTTCAATTTAATCTGCCGATCTTCCATCAAAACCAGGGCGCGGCTGCGAGGGCCTGCGCCCAGGCCGAGCAACTGAAGCGACGGTTCGCAAATCAACGAGATCTGGTCTCCATGGAGGTGCGACAAGCATTCTTGCAGTTACAGCAAGCCGAGCAGGACCTTGCGATATGGCGTGATTCGATCGTTCCACAAGCCGATGCGGCCGTCCAGTCGGCTCAACAAGCTTTGCGAGAAAACGGGGTATCGAGCTTATTGGTTTTGGAAACCACCCGCCAACTTCTCAACGCTCGCCAGCGGCTGCTGGACGCCGACGCTCAGTTTCGTCGTGCGATTGCCGAATTAGAAAGAAGTACCGGACGGAGATTATCCAACTACAATAGCGTGGCCGCAGTGGAGCCCGCACCATTGCCCGATCTGCATCCCGAAATGCTGCGGTAGCACCCCTTTGTCCCCGCCATGCCCGCTCACTGTCGCCACCGCTGGACCTTTCTCCTCGTCCTGTTAGCGACCGCCGGGTGCAACAAAGAGTCGGCAACGAAGCCGAAGAAAATCGAACCGGCACATGTCGATCACCATGTCGACGAAACCAGTTTGAACACGATCACGTTAACATCCCAAGCCGAGGCTAGACTGGGGATCCAACTGGCCGATGTTCAACAAAGGTCCGTGGTCCGCCACCGCAAACTCAGCGGAAACGTGATCGTGCCGCCGGGCAAGACGATCATCGTGACCGCCCCGATCGCAGGAACGCTGCAGGCTCCCAAGTCCTCTGACGTGCCCACCCCGGGCGAATCCGTCAAGCAGAGCCAGATCATCTTTCGGTTCCAACCACTACTCAGCGCTGAACGCGACGTTCTGACACCGTCGGAACGAGTCCGCATGGCGCAGACCAAGGCCGACGTCGCAACGCTCCAATTGGAGGCGAAACGTCAAATCGAATCAGCCAAAGTTCAGGTCCAGGCCGCTCAGATTCAGTTGGATCGCGCGACCCAATTGTTCCAATCCAAAGCGGGCAGCCAGCGAGTTGTCGATGAAGCCGCGGCGCAGCTGAAATTGTCCGAGACCGCGCTGCAAACCGCCCAGCAACGATCAAAGTTTCTCGCCGGCATCGATCTGGAACAATCGCCTGGCCAACTGGATAGCCGAGACATCACCACACCGGTCGATGGCGTTTTGCAAAGCGTCGATGCAGCAAAGGGCGAAACAGTTGCGACCGGTGACGTACTGTTCAGCGTGGTCTCAACTGATCAGGTTTGGATTCGAGTACCCGTGTATGTCGGCAACTGGCGTGAAATCGATACAAGCAAACCGGCACAGGTGACCGAGTTTGGAAACGCGAGCGGCGTCGAAGCGCAAAGCGCCAAGTACGTTTCGGCACCACCATCGGCCGACGCCTTGGCCGCGACCGTGAATCTGTTTTACGAATTAGACAATTCCGATGGCCGGCTCTATCCTGGCCAGCGACTGTCGGTGCTGCTGCCGCTGACCACCAGCGGTGAAAAATTGATCGTGCCCTATCGCGGTGTCCTGTACGACGTGCAAGGTGACAGTTGGGTATACGTCCAGCAAAGTGCGAATCGATACGCTCGGCAACGCATTTCGATTGATTACGTCGATGGGGAACACGCGATCGTATTACGGGGTGTTCAGCCGGGACAAAAGGTCGTGACTGACGGAGCGGCGGAGTTGTTCGGTACCGAATTCGGAGTCGGGCACTAATGCTGCGCACCATCGTCCGAAGTTCTCTGCAACAACCGTTCATGATTCTGGCGTTGGCCGCGGCACTCCTGGTTGTCGGCTATCGCAATTTGTCCAACGCTCCACTGGATGTCTTCCCGGAGTTCGCGCCGCCAATGGTCGAGATTCAGACCGAGGCACCGGGTTTGTCGACCGAAGAAGTCGAGAGCCTGGTGACAGTGCCGATTGAGAATTCGCTCAACGGCACTCCGGATCTGGCAACGATACGGTCAAAATCAGTGCTCGGGTTATCGTCCATTCGGCTGATCTTTCAAGACGGCACCGATTTGATGCAGGCCAGGCAATTGGTTGGCGAACGATTGTCAATCGAAGCCTCGCGGTTGCCCAAGGTCGCCAATCCTCCGGTGATTCTTTCACCGCTCTCGTCGACCAGTCGAGTGTTGAAGATTGGCATTTGGTCCGATGTCGATTCCGACGGTGAAGAGGTGATGTCTCAGATGGACATGACCGAACTAGCTCGTTGGACGATTCGACCGCGGTTGATGGCGGTGCCGGGAGTGGCCAATGTTGCCATCTGGGGACAACGCGATCGACAGTATCAGGTCCTGGTCGATCCTGAACGACTTCGTGCCAACAACTTAACTCTGGCGGACATCGAGCGTGCTGCCGGAGACGCCGCGGTGGTATCCGGTGGTGGATTCGTCGACACGCCCAACCAGCGCTTACCGGTCCGTCATGTCTCGACGATTGTCACCGCCGACGACCTGGCTCGCACCGTCGTCGCCTTCCGCGACGGCACGCCGGTACGACTTGGCGATGTAACAGAAGTCACCGAAGGATTTCCGCCACCGATTGGCGATGCGATCATCAACGATGTGTATGGACTGCTGCTGATCGTAGAAAAACAGCCTACAGGAAATACACTGGACGTTACACGCGAAGTCGAAGCCGCGTTGGAGGAAATGAAGCCAGCACTATCGGGCATCCAAGTTGACTCAACCATTTTTCGGCCGGCGACTTTTATCGAAATGTCACTGGAGAATCTTGGCTGGTCAATGATTATTGGCTGCGTGCTAGTAATTGTGATCCTGATTGCGTTTCTGTGGGATTGGCGGACAGCCCTGATCAGCACTACAGCCATTCCGCTCTCACTGGTTGCCGCATCGCTGATATTGGTCAGAGCTGGTGTGACTATTAACACAATGGTTTTGGCTGGACTCATCATTGCGTTGGGCGAAGTCGTCGATGACGCGATTATCGATGTCGAAAACATCGTGCGACGATTGCGACTCAATCGTGAAGCCGGGAGTCCGAAATCCCTGTTCCGCGTCGTCTTGGACGCATCAATCGAAGTCCGCAGTGCGGTGGTTTATGGCAGCTTTACAGTGATGCTGGTCATCCTGCCGGTCTTCTTTCTTGATGGACTGGCGGGGTCGTTTTTTCGACCGCTGGCATTGGCGTATGTACTGGCCATCTTTGTGTCACTGATTGTCGCACTGACCATCACACCGGCGATGTCGCTGCTCTTGCTGACCGGTCGCAAACGCAACCAACGCGAATCGCCCCTGGTCGCGTTATTGAAACGACCCTATCGATGGGCACTGCCGCATTTGATCCGCGTCCCCCATTTGCTGCTCGGTGCGTTCGTTGCTTTGACGATTGGCACGCTTGCCACCGTCCCGCGACTGGGACAAGAATTCCTACCCGATTTCCAGGAGTACGATTTCCTGATGCACTGGGTGGAAAAACCAGGGACGTCCATCGAAGCCATGAATCGAATCACGATTCGAGCCAGCAAGGAACTGCGCAACGTCGATGGCGTTCGTAATTTTGGTTCGCATATCGGTCGTGCCGAAGTAGCTGACGAAGTGGTCGGCCCCAACTTTACTGAACTCTGGATCAGCCTGGATCGTGACGTCGACTACCCGAACAAGGTAGCCGAGATTCAGGAAGTCGTCGACGGATATCCTGGATTGTACCGCGACTTGTTGACGTACTTGCGCGAACGTATCAAGGAAGTACTCACTGGTGCCAGCGCAAGTATCGTGGTCCGAATCTACGGTGACGACTTGCAACAATTGCGTGATCATGCGTCACGCGTCCGCGAAGCGATCGCAGATATCGACGGAGTCAGTGACCTGAAGATCGAACAACAGGTTTTAGTGCCACAGTTAGATGTGCAACTAAAACCGATCGCCGCCGAACAGTTTGGTCTGACCCCCGGCGCTGTCCGCCGCGCAGCGACGACACTTATCAAGGGTCAGGTGGTGGGTGAAGTCTTTCGAAAGCAGAAGGTCTATCAGGTTGCTGTCTGGAGTGTTCCAGAGATCCGAAGCAATTTGAATGCGATTCGCGAATGCCTGATCGAAACTCCCGGCGGTGGCCACGTTCCCTTGGGCGATGTGGCCGACATTGCAATCGTCGCTGCACCCAATGCGATCATGCGCGAAAGTGCGTCACGGCGTATCGATGTGACCTGCAACGTGCGTAACCGCGACCTGGGCAGCGTCGCCGAGGATATCGAAGCCCGCGTTGCCGACGTCCCGTTCGATCGCGGATATCACCCAGAACTTTTGGGCGAATTTGCTGCTCAACAAGCATCCCAGCGTCAGTTATTGTTGGTTGGCATGCTGTCGCTCGCGGGAATTCTTGTCCTGCTGTTCTCCGAGTTCCGTCGCTGGCGTCACGTATCGTTGGTGATGACCAGTTTTGTTTTTGCGGCTATCGGGGGTGTATTGGGAGTCTGGTTTGGCGGCGGCACGCTGTCGCTCGGTTCGCTTGTTGGATTCGTCACGGTCGTCGGGATCGCCGTTCGCAATGGAATCATGATGGTCAGTCACTACCGTCATTTGGAATTCGAGGAAGGGGTGCCGTTTGGCCCCGCTTTGGTGCTACGTGGCGCCGAAGAACGACTTGCACCGATTTTGATGACCGCGTTAACCGCCGCTCTTGCCCTACTCCCACTTGTGGTAGCCGGCAACATTCCGGGACATGAAATCGAATATCCAATGGCACTGGTGATCGTCGGCGGATTGCTTTCCTCGACACTGATGAATCTGCTGATCATGCCTGCGTTGTACGGTCGGTTCGGTAAGGTTCCGCCGCCAAATTCGTCGGAGTGATCGAATAGGGATGCTCGATCAGGCGACATCAACAATCGCGTTCACAAGACGCCAGTGTCCGCCTAGTTGGACAGCGTTGCTGTGGAATCAGAACGCTGTGTTTCCCCGCCCCGCTAGCCGCACGGCGATAGCCGAACGGCACTTACTTCACTCTCCCGCTGGCGGGAGAGTCGGTCTCTCAGGACCGGAGAGGGCGGCTTGTTTTGTTTGATCCTTCGTTTTTGGGACAAGCACCCTCCCCGGCCGCTACGGCGTCCGACCCTCCGCCGCGCGGGAGGGTGAATCAGAAATGTAAAGTAAGTGCCATCGCCCGCTAGCCGCACGGCGATAGCCGCGGTTCGTTGCGAAAACAACCTGGGCTATCGCCCAATGGCTAATGAAAAGTGGCGATGTCCAACAAGTGCTTTTATCCCGAACGTGGGTTTACCGCAAGCGAGAACAAGTTCGTGCAAAGTCCCGCCAGCACCGCTTCTGGACGATTTGAAATCTGGCACGACGCTGGCGCAGCTTCAAGCACGGGCGAAGTCAACGTCCAGTGCAAGGCTGTTATATTGGTCGGACAACTCTTACCTGATGAACGGTCGATCACGATGAATTGGAACGACGTGAAGCCGGAATTGTTTACTCGGCATCGCCACTGTCACCGCGCAGCACGTTGGATTTCACCAAGCGTGATCCCGCTGACCGTTCTTTGCGCTGCATTATTCTGTTCGGCTTCGCTATTGGCCCAGTCACAAGACCGGCCCAACATCGTGCTGATTCTGGCTGATGATTTGGGCTGGGGCGATCCGAAGTGCTACAACCCGGCATCGAAGATCCCAACGCCCGCGATGGATCAACTGGCACGCGAAGGCATCCGTTTCACCGACGCACACACACCCTCGGCCGTCTGCACGCCGACGCGATACGGACTATTGACGGGACGATATTGCTGGCGAAGCCGCTTGAAGTCGAGCGTGCTGGATGGCTTCAGTCCTCCCTTAATCGATCCATCGCAAACCACCATCGCATCCTTCCTTAGAGAGAATGGTTACGCGACGGCCTGCATCGGCAAGTGGCACCTCGGGATGCAATGGACCCGAAACGATGGGACCGCCGAAATCAACGATCGTGCGTCCCGCGGTTTCCGCTCGGGTGAGTCGATTGATTTTTCAAAACGACTGACCGGCGGCCCGTTGAATGTCGGCTTCGATCACTTCTATGGCATTTCCGCGTCACTGGATATGCCGCCGTATTGTTGGATCCACGACGACCGCTGCGACCCGATTCCGCGAACCACCGTCGCGACGGCAAAGGACACGATCTTCCTGAACCAAACTGGAGGGGTCGCCGAGGAGGAATTCAAGATCGATGAGGTTTTGCCGCGACTAAAGGAGCATGCTTGCCGCTGGATCCACAATCATCACAGCAAAAATCCCAGCGTCCCCTTCTTCCTCTACCTACCGCTCAATTCACCGCACCTGCCGGTAGCACCCAGCGCTCCGTTTCGAGGCAGCAGCGAGGCAGGGGACTACGGCGATTTCGTTGCCGAGACAGATGATTGTCTAGCCACCGTCTTGCAAGCCTTGGAGGATATCGGCCAGAGCGAGAACACACTGGTGATCTTTACCTCTGACAACGGAGGATTGTGGCACCAATGGGATGCGGTCGACGGCGATGATGTGGAGCATTACAGACCAACGCCGCGTGCAAAGTACACACGACAATTTGGACACCAGAGCAACGCGCACTTACGCGGCACGAAAGCCGATATTTGGGAAGGCGGCCATCGGGTACCTTTTATCGTCCGGTGGCCAAAAAAAGTTCCCGCCGGAAAAGTATGCGCCGAACTCTTGGAACTCAACGACGTCCCAGCAACGTTGGCCGCACTGATCGGTCGAGTCCTACCCGAGGGCGCAGCCGAAGACAGCCGGGACGTCAGCGAATTGTTCTTGGGCGGAAATAGATCGGCAAGAACCTTTGCCATTCATCATTCGCTTCGCGGCGAATTCGCGATTCGTAGCGGCCAATGGAAACTGATCCCACGACGCGGATCGGGAGGATTCTCCACTCCTCGAACCGTGGATCCCAAGGCACGTGAACCCGATGGCCAACTCTACGACCTGAGCATCGATCCCTCCGAGAGCAACAATGTTTGGTTGCAGAATCCTGGGATTGCCAATCAACTGACCCTCCAGCTCGGTGACATCGTTGATCCTTTGGACCGACAGACGATTCAGTTTACCAGTAGCTTAGATCATTCGACGCAGGAGGCGATCTGGATTCGACCCGACCAGAGAGAACGAACCCTGGATCCTGTTCCACTGGTGGTTTCGCTTCACTCCTGGAGCGCCGACATGAATCAACGCAGCCCACTGGAACGACTCGTGCACGATCGCGGCTGGATCTACTTGGCACCAAACTTTCGCGGCGTCAATCAACAACCCGACGCTTGCGGATCTGCCCTGGCACAACAAGATATTCTCGATGCGATCGATTGGGTGATCGGTCAGCTTGATGTTGATCGCGAGCGAATCTACTTGACTGGCAACTCAGGCGGCGGGCATATGACAATGCTGATGTCGGGTCGTTATCCCGACCGATTTCGTGCCACGAGTGCCTGGGTGGGAATCAGTGATCTTGCCGCGTGGCACAAAGTTCACGCCGGTAAAAAGTACGGGTCGATGATGGAAAAATGCTGCGGCGGAATACCAGGACAATCCGACGAGATTGATGGGCAGTATTTGGCCCGCAGCCCAATCACATTCATCGCCAATGCCAAAGATCTGGCCATCAATATCGCCGCCGGAATTCACGATGGACACACCGGAAGCGTACCGATTCGACATTCGATTGATGCGTTTAACGCGATTGCCGCGGCGAACCAGGATGACGTGGTCAGTGAAACGGAGATTGCGGAATTATCGGCAGCCGACGGACGATTGAGTCAGCCCCGAGACGCCGATACGGGTTTCGACCGATCTTTCGGCCGCGAATTCTATCTACGTCGGCAAAGCAAACATGCGCGATTAACCATCTTTGATGGTGGACACGAAGGACTCGCCAAGGCAACCATGGCATGGTTTGATGATCATCCTTAGGCCGAAAAACGACTAAGTAGCTCCGTCGTAAATCACCGTAGCGTCGGAGCATCGACGCCTTGGCTGGCAAGAATTGCCAAATACTTATCGGGTTCCGCTGCGATCTTTTTTGCGCAACCGGGGCAGCAAATATAAATTGCTTTGCCAGCAGCATGCACCTTGTACGGACCGCCCATTGCGTCCAGTGGTTCATCCATCACCGGGCAAATCTTCTGTGCCGAAATGAAGGGCCCATCCGCATCGGTCACTATAAAAACACCCTCGCGGATCGACTCAGTCCCTGCCGCCACGATTGATTCACCGGCGGTCGTGTTGACGACGGCCAAGTACTTTTCGGGCGCGGATTGGACCTGCTTTATACAACCCTTACAACACAGAAAAATCGGCTTGTCACCCACGAGCAGCTTGATCGGCTGTCCCATGCTTCCCAACGGTTCGTCCATCACGGGACATTTGGCCTGCCGCTTGATTCGATCTGCATCACCGTTGGACAATGCAACGACTTGAACGCTCGGACGCAAGTTCAATAACTTGGCCGAATCTTTTCGGGCGGCATCCACACATCCAGAGCAGCACACGAAAAGCTTTTGACCCTCTACATCCACGGCGAC
This sequence comes from Pirellulaceae bacterium, assembly GCA_013002105.1. Next base: position 12,784 of record JABDKS010001081.1, read on the forward strand.
CGGATCGCCCATACTGCCAAGCGATTTGCCGCTAACTGGGCAGGTCTTTTGACGGGCAATCGCCAGTGCGTCGATCTGACGTTGATTTGCCGGTACGGTCATCAATTCACGAAAGGTGATTTTGCCGGTATTGACCATAACGCCGACCAACTGAAAATCGATCGATACTTGACGGCCCGCAATTCCTGACAGATCAATCATGCTTTGAAGCGACTGATCGTTTGCCGGAAACAAGCTGTAGCGATATCGCTTGGATCCACCATCAACTAATAAACTTGCAACACCCCGAAACTTGCCTACGGGAATCACCTGACCGTCCGCGTCATACAAGTAAACCTTCAAACCCATGGCGTGAATAACAGTCTCGACCTTGATTTCGTCGACGACTCGGAGCGTTCCCCGATGAGGCCCCAATTGCAAACCGGGATGCGCGGTGGGATCGACATGGGAATCGTAGTCAGCAGCAACGTCTTCGATGGGTGTAGCATCGATCGATTCTTGACCGACCAACAAGGTAAGCGGCATCAGTAAACTGATCACCAGCGTCCAGGGGATCAATTGAAACGGCATACGAACACTCCTCAAGGATGAATGATGCCGTTCCACGGTGGTGCAGTAACGGCAACTCTTTCGTAAATGGATGGT
>JABDKS010001082.1 GCA_013002105.1 Pirellulaceae bacterium
GTTTGGCGGCGACGCCGCCAAACGAACCGGCGGGGACAAACGAGCGGAGATGGTGTCGGCAAATCAGGGCGTTGCCCTGGGCTGGGATGTGTCGCCCTTTCAGGGCTGGCTGCGCCGCTGTTGGGTACAAAAGTCCGCTAGTGCGTTGCCCGCGAGGACACCAGAGAAAGACATTGTCAGCAATGACGTAGACAACCGCACGACCTGCTGGCGGGAGGGTGAATCAGAGATGTGAAGTAAGTGCCATTGGGCGATCGCCCGGTTGTTTTCGCAACGAACCGCGGCTATCGCCGTGCGGCTAGCGGGACGGGACGACACAGCGTTCTGATTCCAAAGTAACGCTGTCCAATTAGCACCTTCTTAGAATTCTTGTTGGTCAGGACTTGGTCTACGATAAGCCCACATCCTTACCAAAAGCCTTTAGCCGGGTCGATAGAACGGAAAGGCATTCAGATCGATACGCTTGTAGTCCTCAGCGTCTTCGGCAACTTCGATCAATTGATTGACATCGACGTTCTCGAATGTCTGTGTCGTGTCACTCGTTGGCCAGTAGATTTCGATCGCAAGAATCGATTTGGCCTTGGAGACACCGATCTCCTGACGCAATGAATTTGCACCAAAGCTGCTGCCATGTGTGACCCAGCGATAAACGGATCGCGACTGACCGTCGTCCACGAAGTCGACTTTGATTCTCGCTCCGACACCGAAACGGTTGGATTGTGAGCCTCGCAATTGGATCTTGATCCAGTTGTTGCCAAAACCTGGATTTTCAAATAGTGCGTTTTGAAAATCGTCGCCCGCGTACGCGCCGCCTAATTCCACGAAAAGTTCTTGATCGCCATCGTGATCCAGGTCAGCGAACGCCACCGCATGTCCTTTCTGCAGGTGGCCGAATCCGCCTGCGAAGGTGACGTCGTTGAAACGTTTGCCATGGTCGCTGCGATACATCACGTTGGGCATCAGCCCTTCGATTTTGGGATAACCGGTTGCGAGATAAAAATCGAGATGTCCGTCGTTGTCCAGGTCACCGAAATTGCAACCCATTGGTTGAGTCGGTTTCAGCAGCCCATACTCCTTGGCGACGTTCGTAAACGGTCCCGCTGGGGTGCCTTGATAGAGCCCGTCGAGTTCGGATTGTCTGTCCCCGCCGAGGTAGTCGCGACCGATGTGATCAATTCCGACGGTGTAGCTGCTGGCGTACAGATCCAGGATGCCATCGTTGTTGTGGTCCCAAAACCAAGTTCCAAAACTCTTCTCCGGTCCGGCAACGCCAGATGACGCGGCCACATCGGTAAAGGTTCCATCGCGGTTGTTTCGGTAGAGCCGATTTTTTTGGCCGAGATTCGATACGTATAGATCCGGGAAACGGTCGTTGTCAAAATCTCCCCATGTGACGCCTTTGGTGTATTGGCCATTGGTGACACCGGCTTGTTTGGCAATGTCGGTAAAGAAACCTTTGCCGTCGTTGCGAAACAACTGACACGCGTGCGACTCATTTCCGACAAAGCAATCCATGTCGCCGTCGTTGTCAAAGTCGGCCCAACTGCCGGTCTGCGTCGGATAGTTCTCGTCCGCCATTCCGACCGCGAACGTTACATCCTGGAAGCGTCCGGTACCGTCATTTTGCAATATCGAATTGGGTTGACGTCCACCGTCACCCAGCCAGGCACCACGCAATGCGAACACGTCCAGATCGCCATCGTTGTCAAAGTCAACTTGCACGGTGTTCAGCCCACCGTAGATCCCAGTCAGGTTCGCCTGCTCGGTACGATCGGTGAACGTGCCGTCGCCGTTGTTGTGAAACAATCGCATTTGGCCTGTCGGACTCCAATCCGACACGAAGATATCCAACAAGTTATCGCCATCGAAATCGTCCGTGATCACACCGCCGGAATGAGACATCGTGTCCAGGTCGAGGTGAATCGCAATGTTTTCAAAACGTGGGAAATCCTCGGCCGATTCAAATTGCTCCTTGGGAATAAGGAATTGTTTTGGGACACCGTCGGGGTAATCGCCCAATGTCATCG
>JABDKS010000005.1 GCA_013002105.1 Pirellulaceae bacterium
GGGCTCATGATCGCTCACGGGATGCACACCATGACGCATCCCGACATCCTCAAAACGCAGCACCCGGACTGGTTCGCCCTCTATGGCGGCAAGCGCGATACGCAAACCGGCAAACGTCTGAATCACCTCTGCTATTCCAACGAAGAATTGTTCGACGCGACGGTGAAATGGGCGCGGGCTCAGTTCGATGTCTACGACTACGAAGCTGTTTCGATCATGCCTCCGGACGCCTACGGCTCGATCTGTCAGTGTGAGCTTTGCGAAGGCAAACAGGTCGATGAAATGGGTGCGCGGGGCAAGCTATCCAATCACGTCTGGGACTTCGCGAATCGCGTCGCCAGAGAAGTGCGCAAAACGCACCCTGACAAATTGATTGCCTGCTGTGCTTACGGAGCCAACACGCTTTCGCCAACGAACATTGACAAGCTGGAGCCGAACGTGCAGGTCGTCATCGTCGGCGGACGCCGCCCGCGCAACAGCCTGCCGGAGCAACGCGAATACGTTCGCAATCTCCGAGCCGATTGGCTGAAGAGGACCGACAGACCGATCATCATTTTCGAGAATTATCCATTTACCGGACGCGGCACGTATCTGCCCGCATTTGTTGCAAAGACCATCGGCGAAAGCATCAACGCGACCAAGGGCGTTTCGCGCGGCGAGGACATTTGGCTGAGTTTTCCGCGCACTCATGACGATCGGAACATCGGCTTCGATCACTTTCAGGTGTATTTCACCGCTCGGATGTGGTGGGGCGGCAAAGATGCCGATGTCGAGGCGATGCTGGATGAATACTGCCGCCTGTTTTACGGGCCGGCGGGACCGAAGATGAAGGTGTTCTTCGATTACTGTGAGGCCAACTATCAGGCGATGGAAAAGGAGAAGGAAAAAGCCGATACGGCGCTGGAGATGATCAAACAGGCGAAGTTGGAAGTGTCGCCGGATTCGATCTACGCCCAGCGGCTCGAATTGATCGACAAATTCCTCAACGCACTGCGGAGCAAGGCGAAGCAACTTGGTCAGGGACGCGGGCTCGTCGCGAAGATGCGCACGGTCTTGGAGCCGACAGAGCCGATCGTCGTTGACGGCAAACTCGACGACGAATACTGGGTGAGGCATCGGGAATGGTCGGTCGGACGGCTTCGCGAATTGCAGACCGGAACGCCACCGGTTTTTGGCACGTCGGTCATGGCAGGTTGGGATCGAACCGGACAGCATCTCTATTTCGCGATCCGCTGCGACGAGACGGTGGGGCAGGTTTCTAACCTGCCTCGGCAGGATGCAATCCTACCCCACGAGAAGCTGAACATCACGGCAACGAAACACGACGATGAGGCGATCTGGTATGGCGACCTGGTGGAAATCGAACTCGCGACGGATTCCCACAGCTACTATCAGATCGCAGTCAATCCAGCCGGCGCGCTCGTTGATCTCGATCGCGGAGCCGACAAGTCGGCACGATTTCGCTGGGAGTCGCAGGCCGAAGTCGCGACTCACATCGCGGCAGATCACTGGACGGTTGAAATCCGCATCCCGGTGACCGATGACGAGAACGATCCACTCAATCAGGTCATCGGCCGCAAGCCGTCGCAAAGTCTGCCGTGGCATTTCAACATTTGCCGTCAACGAATCCGTGAAACCGGATCGGAGTACTCGGCGTTGTCCCCCACAGGCACGGCCGGTTTTCACGTGCCGCTGAAGTTCGCGCATTTCTACGACGGCGGCTCGCACACGTTTGATGTCGATGAGACCGTGACTGACTTCCTCATCGAGTCTTCGGCCGCCCGCCAGCTGATGAGCGGCCGGAAATACGACGAAGCGTTGGCAGCCTTCGTTGCCCTGTCACAGCGTGAGAAGACAACGGACTACCAGAAATCACACGCACTCTCGCTGGCAGCAGCATGTGCCCGGCTGGGAAAACACTTCGAACGAGCGACCGAACTGGCCAGCCAGATCCCGCTCGAAGCCATCGCGAAGACCGTTCAGATGGAAAACCTGCTCGGCGAGCGGAAGTGGGACGCGGTCGTCGAACAGTTCGGCAACGAGGATCTCTCGACGTGGCCGTTCACGCAGATCGGAGCGGCGGCGCTGGCACGCGGTCGGGCCTACTACGGCGCGAGAGTCGGCGACAAGGCGGATGCCGATCTCCGTCTGGCGTTGGAGTTCACATCCGACTCACGAGTGCGAATGAGTATCCTCCGCACGATGGGCCAGAACCGCGAAACGGTCCTCAAGAACGATGATCTGGCGCTGGAAACTTACCGAACGATCGCCCGCTCGAAGACCAACACCGGCAGTGCCGAATACTTCACTGGTCTCCAGGGAGCCGCCCGTCTCCTGACTCGACGCGGCGACTATGACGAAGCGCTGAAAGTGCTGAATCTCGTCGATCTTGAAAAGCTCGGCGGAAGCTGGCGCGGCTCGATGCAACTGTCCCGCGGCCAGACACTTGAGGCAGCAGGTCGCAAAGCCGATGCCCTGAAGTCATATCGCGATGTGGTGGCGGATGAATCCGCATTGAAGTCACATCGGCGAGCGGCCAGGGAAAAGGCTGCGGCATTGGAGTCCGGCAATTGAATCGTCGCGATCCGCGATTGTCGTAGTTCAGCGTGAACTGGACTGAGCGTCGGCGAACCAATTAGGGGACGCAGCTCATTCACAGATCTGTCCCGTCGACCAGACATTATTACTCGGTAAGACTTCACAATGTATTCAATGAAAACAGCTGCCATTCTTTTGGTCAACTTCGCGACGGCTGCATGCACCACGCATCTCGGTGCACAGGAATCTCCTTACGCCGAGGGCCGCCTCGAACGTACTGGTCGAAAATATCCGACCGTCTGGATTCCCGGAAAGCCCGTCCAGCAGAAGTCCGCGCTGATAGTTGCAAAGATCTTTCCATAGCCGCATGAGAACTAACCGGCAAACATCGTCGACATCTGATTGCGTGACGCCCATCGCCTCAAGACTACATGTCTCTCAATGACCCATTAGTCTAACCCACATCTTGGCCCCGGGACGGGCTTCTGGCGAAGTACACTACATCTCTCAACACCACCCGTTTAACGAACGCAGTCGACAATGCACATAAGAAACAACCTTTTAAGTTTGCTAAGCCTGCTATTCGTTCTGTCGATTGCCGACAGCTGCTACGCCCAGCAACCCAATGTCGTTTTGATTTTTGCTGATGACCTCGGTTATGGTGACCTTGGTTGTTACGGCGCGACCAAAATTCAAACGCCCAACATTGACAAGCTGGCCAGCCAAGGTCGCCGGTTCACCGACGCGCATTCGGCATCGGCGGTTTGTACGCCGTCTCGGTATGGGCTGTTGACCGGCGAGTATCCCGTCCGAGCCAACGGCGGCCAAGGGATTTGGGGGCCGTGCAGTCATTTTCAATCGCTGCTAATTGACACTGACAAACTAACGCTTGGTCAGCTGTTCAAAAACAAGGGCTACGCTACCGCCGCGATTGGCAAATGGCATCTGGGATTTGGCGAAGGGAAAACGGACTGGAACAAGCCACTGCGACCGGGTCCGCTGGAGCTCGGTTTTGATTACTTCTTTGGCATACCCAAAGTCAACAGCGGGTTCCCTTTCGTGTATGTCGAAAACGATTCCGTTGTTGGTTACGATCCCGCCGACCCGATCACCTTTGAGCCGCCGTATTCAAAAACGACGACTTATCCACCAGAAGCTGGGAAGAAAACGGAGAACAAAGTCGGTGGTGCCAAAGCAGCTCACGCGATTTACGACGACGAACGCACCGGTACGCTACTGACCGAAAAAGCAGTCAACTGGATCGAAGACAACAAAGAGCGACCGTTCTTTCTGTACTTCCCGACGCCCAACATTCATCACCCTTTCACACCGGCTCCAAAATTTAAAGGCACCAGCCAATGTGGACTGTACGGTGATTTTGTTCATGAACTCGATTCGATGGTCGGTCAGCTAGTGAACTGCCTTGATGAAAATGGCTTGACCGAAAACACGCTTATCATCGTCACCAGCGACAACGGCGGCATGTTCAATCGTGGCGGGCAAGACGCATTCAAAGCCGGGCATCGCCAGAACGCTGATTTGCTGGGTTTCAAGTTCGGCGTTTGGGAAGGCGGTCACCGCGTGCCGATGATCGCCAAATGGCCCGGTACGATCCAGCCGAATTCAATCTCCGATCAGTTGATCAGTAGTGTGGACATGCTGGCGACGTTTGCGACGCTGACCGGCCAGACGGTCGAGCCAAAACAGTTGGCCGACAGCATTGATCTTTTGCCGGCCTTCCTCGGTGACCCGACGGCACAGCTGCGAACGACGCTGGTCCTGTGTCCAAGACAACCCTCTCATCTTTCCATTCGAAACGGTAAGTGGCTGTATATCCCTAAGCAAGGCAGTGGTGGCTTCCGCGGCAAGCCCGGAACACACGGTGCCGGTGGACCGGCGGCTATTTCTCACGTCGGAAACGTCAACACTGACATTGAAAACGGGAAGATCAAAAAGGGGGCTCCTGCCGGACAGCTTTACGACCTAGAGGCGGACGTCAATCAAACCACCAACCTGTACACTCAGTACCCCGAGGTCGTCCAAGAGATGCATTCGCTGCTTAATGACTACCAACCAATCAAAGCACCGAAGAAATGAAGCAACCTGAAGACGCTCCTCCTATGCCCGTCGTGGACTTCGCCAGAAGTCCATCCGATGGATACTCAAACCCGTGTTCGTGCCAAAGATGCCAAGCAAGGTGAGCGACCACAGGAGGGCCAACTTTTCACAATGCGCACGTAGCTGCCGTCGCCAGAAGGCAGGCGTCTGTCGAAATCCACGCTCCGGCGATCGCAGCTACCAGTAAGCGACCAATCCTTTACTCATCGAGTTTCGCGCAATTTGCCAATCGCATAAAGGAATTCCTTTCGTTCGCCCGACTTTGTGGATGCGTGTCGGAGGATCAGCTTCTCTTCTGCGTAGACTGGCGACGCAAATGAGCTGTCACCCAACCGACGATGCAACTCGCAGGTGGAGGCATCCTTGGCATTGTTCAACCCAAGAATTCTCTATCGACAAATCAGGTCGATCACTCACAACGAACGGGCCGGACGCGAGTCGGCGAATTGTCTGCATCGACCCGGATGACAACGTTGATGTAAAGATAATCAAAGGGCAAGTCGAGCCGATCCTTCAAGGTTGGAGAGTTCATGGATCGGAGTCGAGTCCACATGCCGTGCCGATGCACGAAGGGGAAGCCGCCGGAATAGTTGCAAAAGCCTGGGTGCTATTGCTGTGCACCGAGCAGCAGGAGTCGTTCAAGTTGGCCGGCGTAGAGTCAGCGACTAGCGAAAACAATCGGTTGACGATTAAATTAAACCGAAGCGACGGCGGACAGGACTTGATCGCCGTTGCAAATCAACCGGGCGATCTCAGGCTTGGCTCGTTTGCAAACCGGAAAGTCCGCGGGCGGCTCATTGTCATTCGCGTATACAGTGAATCTCGTGTCGAAGCGGAATGAATCAAATGAATGTCCACAACCCTATTTTTCTCACCCAACGATTCTCGTGACATCTCGCCGATAGCCTTCCAAGACTACGACTGACATTCACATTCACCCTTGGCAATCACTGGAGTTAACCGACATGAATCCACGACTGCGATCAGCGTGTTGCATGCTCGTGCTCACTACATTTTGCGTGGCGAATGCCCCCGCGAACGAATCCAATCCGCTAATCCTCGCTCACTACATGCCTTGGTACACGGCGAAGCCAGAGGTCGGTCAATGGGGCTGGCACTGGACGATGAACCATTTCGATCCGGAGACAGTGACTGGTGACAAACGCGAGATCGCCTCGGCCTTTTACCCATCGATCGGACCATATGATTCGGGCGATGTTGATGTGCTGGAATACCACCTGTTAACGATGAAGCTCGCTGGCATCGACGGTGTGATCGTGGATTGGTATGGCCTGACGGATTTCCGAGACTACGCGATATTGAATCGCAACACGTTCCGTTTGCTGCAACAGTGCGAACGACTGAAAATGAAGTTCGTGATCTGTTATGAAGACCAAACTGTTTCAGCGTTGGAGAAGGGTGGTCGCCTGAAGGAGTCCGATCGCGTTGTTCATGTCACGAACGAGATCAACTGGCTGGGCAAGTACTGGTTCAAGTCTCCCAGCTATGTTCGTTTTGATGAAAAGCCGGCTATGCTTTCGTTCGGGCACGCTGGATTGTCCGATGAGCAGTGGAACCAAGCATTGTCGCAAATCCAATCGCCGATCCTGTATTACAGCCAAGCCTACCGACGCGACGGAGCTGTCGGCGGTTTCGGTTGGCCGGTGCCTCAAAAAGGCCTTGACCACAATGATCGCTTCCTACAGTCAGTCAAACCGTGGACGGATTCGATTCCAGTCGCCTTTCCCCGATTCGTTGACGTCTACAAGCAAGCCGGCGTCGGCGATGGCTACCCGCAGATCGCCGATCAAAGCGGCAAAACGTTTCAAACCACGCTCGAAAAGGCACTTGCAACAAAATCACGGATGATCCAGATCGCAACGTGGAACGACTGGGGCGAAGGTACGCAAATCGAGCCGAGTCAAGAGTTTGGCTTTCGTGACCTTGAATTCATACAGAAGAGTCGCCGTCAACATGCCAAAGCTGATTTTGCATATGTCGCAGACGACCTGCGAATACCCAAGCAACTCTACGAACTCCGCAAATCATCTGCCAACCAACAAGACAACCTCAATACGATTAGCGAACTCATCCGCGATGGCAGGCTCACAGAGTCCCAAGCCGCACTCCAAGCAATTTCAACTCAATAGAAGTTCCTATTGCGTTTCAGGAATAAAATCCAATGACAAGATGGCCCGGTATTTCTCAGTTCCAACTCACCGACAATGTTGCGATCGTCACCGGCGGCTCGAAAGGTCTCGGCGAAGCGATGGCGGCGGGATTGGCATCGGCGGGTGCAAGCTTGCTGCTCGTCAGTCGCAACGAGGACGAAGCGAAAGCAGCTGCCGCCAAGATCGCGGAAGAGTATCCTGTCAAAGCCATCGGCATGGCCGCGGATGTTGCCGATGAAGTGCAAGTTGCGGCGATGGTATCGCGTTGCATCGAAGAATTCGGACAAATCGACGTCCTGATTAACAATGCGGGCATCAATATTCGCGGCCCGATCGAAGAGCTTTCACTCAACGACTTTCGCAAAGTGCAAAGCATCAATGTCGATGCCATGTGGCTGTGCTGCAAACACGTCGCTGCGTACATGAAGAAGCGTCAGTACGGACGAATCATCAACATGGCCAGCACACTAGGGCTTGTCGGCTTGGCAAACCGTACGCCGTATGCAACCAGCAAAGGCGCTGTCGTCCAGATGACCCGTGCGTTGGGATTGGAATTCGCGCTCGACAAGATCACGGTCAACGCAATCTGTCCCGGTCCGTTCCTGACACCTATGAACGTGCCGATTGCGGAGAGCGAAGAAGCCAAGAAGTTCATCGTCGGTGCGACAGCCGTTCAGCGTTGGGGCGAGATGGAAGAGATTCAGGGTGCTGCATTGTTCCTGGCCAGCCCTGCATCCAGTTACATGACCGGAAGTATGCTAACAGTCGATGGAGGCTGGACCGCAAGGTAGTGTCGGCGGCATCTTGCCGCTGTAGATAATCCGAAGCGTGAGCGAGGGACAGGAATTCGATCCGCGGTCCCTCGCTTACGCAGCGGGTTACCAATCAAGTGGAAAAAGAGAGGACGAACTAATGAAGAAGCTCAATCGACGCGAAGCCGTCAAGCATCTGTCGATGCTTGCTGCCGGTGTTTCGCTTGCCAGTGAAACTGCCTATGCGGCCAACGCGAAGCCAGAAACGGGCCTCGGCATCGTCATGTACGACTGCAAGTTTCGCCGTGCGCTCTTGCGGAATCAGGACAAGTCGGTCGATCTCTACGAGCCGTTTCGATTTCTCCGTCACTGCCATTTGCTGGGCGCAGGCGGGGCGCACGTTGGACTTGGCGCAATGAGCTCTGCCAAGGCAGGCAAATTTCGCGACGAGGCAGCCCGATACGGAATGTTCGTCGACGCAATTTTGAGTCCGCCAAAAGATGAACGCGATCTGCCGCGATTTGAAGCCGAAGTGAAGGCGGCCAGCGAAGTGGGAGTTCAGTCGGCACGCACGGTGATCATTCCCGGTCGACGTTATGAGCGATTCAAGTCGTTTGAAGAGTTTCAGGCATTCGAGCGGCGTGGCCGACGCATGGTCGAGCTTGCCGTGCCCATTGTTGAAAAGTTTCGAGTGCCGCTGGCGATCGAGAATCACAAGGACCAGCGCATCGAAGATCGTGTCAAGTTGTACGACCATATCGATAGCGAATACGTCGGTGCATGCGTCGACACGGGAAACAGCTTTGCCTTGCTTGATGACGTGTACGGTAGCATCGAGGCACTCGCACCGTTTGCGTTCTCGGTTCACTTCAAGGATCAGGCACTCACCGAGTATGCCGATGGGTTTCTGCTGGGCGACATTCCGCTCGGACAGGGCAGTTTTGACTTGAAAAGGATGATGACGATCTTGCGGACCAAGAAACCGGAATTGAACTTCTCCTTGGAAGTCATCACGCGTGATCCGTTGAGAGTGCCGTGCCTGAAAGACGACTACTGGAAATCTGTTGCCGAAGCCAGCGGCAGCGACTTGGCTCGCTCGTTGCGTTTCGTTCGGAATCATCAGGCAAAGGGGCAGACAATCAGCACATTGCCGCTCGCAAAGCAAGTCGAGTACGAAGACGCCAACATCGCGGCAAGTCTGAAGTACGCGCGGCAGGAGCTTGGACTGTGAAAACATCCCGTAGGAATCTGCTCATCGGCGGTGGCATTGCCGGAGCCACCCTGACGGCGCGAAGCTGGACGTCGCTTGTGCGAGGCGATGTTCCCTCCAATCGTATCCGAGTCGGCGTGATTGGTACCGGCGTTCGTGGTAAGTCTCTGATTAACGACCTGCCTCCGTCTGCTCGTGTCGAAGCGATCTGCGATTGCGCGACGTCGCGGATGGCTGAAACGCTTCAGCCAACGGCTCCTTTCAAAGAAGTATTGTCGGATTTCCATGCTGAACGATCCAGACATTGCTCGACGCACCAAGACTATCGCCGCATGATCGACAGTGCCGAGCTGGATGCCGTCATCATCGCAACGCCCGACCATCACCACGTGCAGGCTGCGATGCTGGCATTGGAAGCGGGTTTGGACGTCTATCTTGAAAAGCCGCTGTCAGTCACGATTCGGGAAGGACGTTTGCTGACCAATGCCGTCAGGGCAACAGGGCGAGCGCTACAAGTCGGCAGCCAACAGCGCTCGATGGAGATGAACCGCTTTGCCTGTGAGTTCATCCGCGATGGTGGACTGGGAAAGATATCTCACGTCGACTTTCCGAATTACCCTGGGCCGATGATCGCGCCACAGTTCGATGCTCAGCCGGTTCCCAAGGGACTCGACTGGGATTTGTTTCTTGGTCCAACCGCAATCAGACCGTACCATCGAAAACTCTGGATCAAAGATGAATTCAAAGTCGGCGGCTTGATGTGGCGAGGTTGGGATTTGTTTCGCGACTTCTCCGGCCACTTGATGACCAACTGGGGCGCGCACAGCATCGACATGGTGCAGTATGCATTGGACATGGACAACTCGGGGCTAGTTCGCATCGAACCCATCAGAGACGTTGCAGAGGAGGCTCTGAAAACGGATTGGGAAAAGAAGTGGCACAAAAAGACTCCTAAACCAACAGGGCGTTTTTTCGATGATCCACGATTCATGCCGATAAAAATCACCTATGCCAACGGTATCGCAGTCCATCTGTTGCCCGGCATCAGAGCAGCAACCTTTTACGGAGAGCGCGGCACGATGCTAGTCAGTCGCAACAAGTTCAAATGTGAACCGGTTGAATTGATCAAGTATCCCCCTGATGCATCCGTCGCGCAACGGTGGGAAGGGAATGGAATCGTGGCCCGCCCCCACCTGCAAAACTGGCTCGACTGTATCCAGTCAGGTGAAACTCTCAATGCACCTGTTGAAGTAGGACACCGCAGCATCACAGTATGTCATCTGGTCAACATCACGCGCGAACTCGATCGCTCCTTGCAATGGAATCCGGATACGGAACGTTTTGTCGACGACGCGGGTGCAGACCAACTCCTCGACCGTCCTCGGCGGGATTCTTTCAGCTACCCAGGTTGACGCGGACCGATCAGCAGTGGCAGCAGTTTGCCGTTAGCAGTCACGCAATGATGCCAGTTCGGGGGTCTGGAGTTTGAACCAGCGTTGAGGCAATACATGTGGAGCCTGGGACGACGGCAGTTTCGTTCCACATGCAAGAACTTCTGGCCTAATAGACGAGAGGAAGGTAGTAATAGTCCGCTCCCACGAAAGCCCCGTCTACATCAGGCAGTGTGAGAT
>JABDKS010000013.1 GCA_013002105.1 Pirellulaceae bacterium
GGGCTCATCGGCGTAGGTGCCCGCATGCCGCTCAGCAGGGGTAAAGTTATCATGGACAGCCTTGTGCGACAGGTAGAGCAGGAAAGGCTTTTCGGCGTCCCGTGCATCCAGCCACTCCAGGGCATAGTCGGTCAATTCATCCGTGATGTAACCCTCCTGTTTGACTCGTTTGCCGTTCAGGTTCATCGTGTAATTTGGCCCGGGAGCTAGATAGTTACCTTGGCCTTTGAAACTGAGCCAGTGATCGAAACCGGGCCGCGGGTCATCGTGGTGTCCGCCCATGTGCCATTTGCCAAAGTAGCCGGTCGTGTAACCGTGCTTTTGCAGATACTGCGGAAAGAACACCGTGCCTTCGGGAACCAGTCGATTGTTGTCGATCACGCGATGTTTGTGCGTGTAAAGTCCAGTCAAAATCGACGCCCGGCTTGGCGAGCACAGCGATGTTGTGACGAATGCGTTTTTTAAATGCACGCCATTGCTGGCGAGCGAATCGAGGTGGGGTGTTTCCAAGAACGGATGCCCCATGAATCCCATCGCGTCGTAACGGTGGTCGTCGGTCAAGATGAAGACAACGTTTCGCGGTTTTACGCCGTCGCGTTTGTTCGTCGCTGGCAGTTCGGCGGCGTCGGTCGAGATTGATGTCCAGCAAATTGTGAAGGCTAGAGCAGCGGAAAAAACAAAATGGTTGGTCATCATGGGGCTCCGGGGAATCAATGTCGACTCGTTCATCAGCCCACATGTTACCCATTACTGAACTGGTTTGCTGCCTGATCGCACTTTCTGTGCTGAGCAGTCCCAACGCGAAACAGCGATCGTGTTAAAACAGCGGCCACGCATTTCCGTCAAACTTGAGTTCTTACTGATGCATGATCCAATCCAAGGGCTTCGCCTCTTTTTCAATTGTCGGTATTTACGGCGGTTCGCGGGCAATCGCGGATGTCTCGCCGCATCGCTCCTGTTCCTGTTGCTTGGTACAGCCTGGTCGGCGGAATCAGATTCCCCACGGCGGCCCAATATCGTCTGGATTGTGGGCGAGAACTTTGATTTGGATTTTGGATGTTACGGGGCCGAGAACGTTCACACGCCAAACGTCGATCGACTCGCCCAGCGTGGTGTCCGCTATACCAATGTTTTTTCGACGTCACCGGTGTGTGCGCCCAGTCGTTCGGCCTTTATGGTCGGTATGTATGCCACCACAACCGACATGCACCACATGCGATCGCATCGCGACGACGATTACCGATTGCCTGTCGGCGTCCGACCGATCACGCACTCTCTGCAAGATGTTGGATATACCACCGGCAATATCACAACGATTGATGACAAGACTGTTGGCACAGGCAAGCTGGATTTGAACTTCGTCAACGAAGGAGAGTTGTACAAAACCAAAGACTGGGGCGAACTGACCAGCAACGAGCCGTTCTTTGCGCAGATCAATATGCCCGAAGCGGAATATGACATTTACGATCGCAAGTCCCACGAGAAACCTCGGGTAAAGTGGGTGGGCGAAGAATGGCATCCGAAAGTGGCGACACCCGAAAACGTCACTCCGCCACCCTACTATCCCGACCATCCAATCGTGAGACAGGAATGGGCGCGTTACTTGAATTCCGTGACCGGCACCGATGTCCGCATCGGTTGGATCTTGGACAAATTGAAAGCGGACGGCGTCGACGACAACACCGTGATCATCTTTTTTGGCGACAACGGCCGTCTTGAAGCTCGCGGAATCCATTGGTGTTTTGACAGCGGTATTCACGTACCGATGGTGATCGCATGGCCCAAGTCGTTCGATCCGCCGCCACAGTACACGCCTGGAAAGGTTGACGATCGCGTGATCAGTTTGCTGGATCTGACAGCGACCACGTTGGCGATCGCGGGAGCAGAGATTTCGTTGACGATGCAGAGCCGATCCTTTTTTGGCGACGATATCGGTCCGGAGCGTACGTACGCATTCAGTGCGCGAGATCGAATTGATGAAACGGAAGTACGACAGAGAAGTGTTCGAGGGAAACGGTATCACTACATCCGAAACTTCACCGACGGTGCCGGTTTTGCGACGTTGAATCGTTACAAAGAGAAGTGTTTTTTGGTCAAACCGCTGATGCGTCAGTTGCAGGACGCCGGTCCGTTGACTGGACCGCCGGCGGATTTGATGAAACCGTTTCCAAGGGAAATGCTTTATGACACAAAAGCGGATCCGTATGAGATCAAGAATTTAGCTCAGTCGGATCAGCATCAAGACGTTTTGCGTCGAATGCGAACGGCGTTGGAAGTGTGGATGGTGGAGTCAGGTGACCGTTGGCACGTAGCCGAACCGCGTGAGATCGTTGCCCCGTTCGAGCGGGAGATGCACGACTGGTTTGGCACGCCGGCTTGGGCAAAATAAGCCACCCTTATACGGACTTCGTTGGTGATTCGGGTCGCTGCGAGACTTCAAGAGAGCAGGGGCGGTGTCTATACTGATGGCATACACGTTAGAGCAACTGGATTCAGGAGGATTTGGATGAGCGGATACGGCGCATTCAGTGACGACTTCTACGTCAACATGATTCTGACCACCGAGATGGACTTGCCCCAGGGGCGCGAATCGATCCTCCACTTTTTTGATCAAGTCCGACGACGCTATCCGAAAATCGAAAACTTCTATTCTCGCGAGAAACGTGAGTTTGTGCTGGAAGAGGAAAAGGATGCCGGCGCGTATCGCTGGGTCAGCGTCGAGCCCAAGCGGGTTAACAGTGGCTGCGTCAATCCGGATTCTTATGAAGCCGCTGTGCAGCAGCATCGCGACGTTTTGGAATTGGTTCCCTATGAACTGTACGTCCATCCGC
>JABDKS010000037.1 GCA_013002105.1 Pirellulaceae bacterium
GGAGATGTTTCGCGAGCGATTGCCGACACGCAGTCGTGTCTACGCGTCGATCGTCAGCGATGGAGAAAAACTGTTCTTAACGACGCGGGACGCCGGTGTCTTGGTGCTCGCTGCGGCACCGGTGTACAAGGAGTTGGCGGTGAACCAATTGGGCGGCGAAGACGAAAAATTTAACGCCACACCGGCCATTGTGGGCGATCGACTGCTGCTGCGGTCGGACCAAAACCTGTACTGCATCCAGGCACCGTAGCTTCGACCAGCAATACAGGCTGGGCCCAAAGGCCAACGCCATGCTCCGGGCAACCGGCGACTGGATTGGTATTTGCCAATTCATCGCAGCGCCGGCTGGGATTCGCTCGATTTCCTCTGCCGTTGCCGCACAAATTCTCAGAATTGATTACCATTTACCAACGGAGCAAGCGGGCTTGCCTTGCCGTTTTCGTAGCGTATTGGCACCCCCGTGCGTTCTTTGTGCCAACTCCAACTGCCATCAACCCGATCCGCTGGATCCACGCGAGAGTATAGGAAAATATGAAATCTCAGACGATCTGCCTCTTCCTGGCCTCCTTTTTTTCCGTTGCTGTGGCGGCCCATGGTGCCGAAGTGCAATTGAAGAAGGGCGATCACATCTGTTTGGTCGGCAACGCCCTGGGCGAACGGTTGCAGCATCACAATCAGTGGGAGTCGCTGTTGCATCAGCGATTTCCTGAGCTGCAACTGACGGTTCGCAATCTTTGTTTCGCAGGCGACGAGCCTTACGAACGAATTCGCAGCGAAAATTTTGGCGACCCCGACAAACACTTGACCCACAGCAAGGCATCAGTGGTGATGTACTTCTTTGGGTTCAACGAGTCCTTTGCCGGCAAAAAGGGATTAGGCGAATTCACCAAAGAGATGACCAAGTTGGTCGAGGAAACCAAGGGAAAGGATTTTGGAGCAGGCAATCCTCGTGTGATCTTAGTTTCACCGATCGCATTCGAAAACACCGGCGATCCTAACTTGCCTGATGGCAATGAAGCGAATTCGAATCTGGCGATGTACACCGATGCGCTACGGCAGGTCGCCGAAGCGACGGGAGCCGGATTTGCCGATGTGTTTACGCCCACTAAAGCACTCTTCGAGCGATCCGATACCCGTTACACGCTCAACGGTGTGCATCTGAACGGAGCGGGTTACGCAGCCTTGGCACCGATTTTGGATAAGGCCCTCTTTGGCGATGGTGGACCTGCCAGCGTCGACGAAACCGTCAAAGCCGAAGTGGACGACAAAAATTTTCATTGGTTCCATCGTTACCGCGCGGTCAATGGTTATTCGATTTACGGGTCTCGAGGAAAAGCCGGTCAGGACGGCAGTGGGACTTACAACAACACCGATGTGATGGAGCGTGAACGCAGCATTCTGGACGAAATGACCGCCAACCGTGACCAACGTGTTTGGGCGGTTGCCGCCGGTAAGTCGGTTCCCGACGAAGTCGACGACAGTAACACGCTGCCGTTTATCAACCCTAAGACCAACGTCGGGCTACCGGATGATCCCAACGCAAAACGTGGCAAGCTTGGTTCGCTGGACTATCTGAACGCCCAAGAGCAGCAGAAATTGTTCAAGATGGCAAAGGGTTACGAGATTCAATTGGTCGCCTCCGAGGAGCAGTTTCCCGAATTGGCCAATCCCGTGGCGTTGAATTTTGACAACAAGGGTCGATTGTGGGTCGCCACCATGGCGTCGTATCCGCACTGGAAACCCAAGACGCCGATGAACGACAAGCTGTTGATCTTAGAAGACAACGATGGCGACGGTGACGCGGACGAGTGCAAGGTGTTTGCCGATGACTTGCATCAGCCCACTGGGTTTGAACTCGGTCGCGGTGGCGTCTATGTCGCCAAACAACCCGACATCTTGTTTTTGAAAGATACGAACGGCGATGATAAAGCGGACACCAGCGAGCGTGTGCTGACCGGGTTCTGCTCGGCCGACTCGCACCACGGCATCGCCGCGTTTGAGTGGGGGCCGGGTGGGAATCTGTATTTCAACGAAGGGACGTTCAAGTTTTCCCAGGTCGAAAGTCCCTACGGTTTGACACGGCTCATGGAAGCCGGCGTTTGGCGATACGATCCACGTACCGAAAAATTCGGCGTGTTCTCATCACTAGCATTCGCCAATCCTTGGGGGCACGTGTTCGATCCTTGGGGTCAGAGCTTTATCGGGGACGCATCACCGGGCAACAGCTACTGGGCGACCCCCATTTCCGGGCACATCGACTATCCGCTGAAACACCCCGGTGGAAGCCAGCATCGTCGCATCGCCAAAATCACCGGCGGCGATCCGACATACAAGTTTCCAACGTTCTATCCCAAGCGTACCCGGCCGCTGGCTGGTTGTGCGATGGTTTCCAGTCGTCACTTTCCCGACGACGTCCAAGGAAACTTCTTGGTGACAAACTGTATCGGTGATCGAATGGTCTTGAACCATCAAGTTCGCGAAGAGGGCAGCGGGTTTGTCGGCACGGAAGTCGAACCGATTGTCTCGTGCGACGACGGCAATTTTCGTCCCGTCGACTTGCAGTTTGCACCGGACGGGTCGCTGTACATCGTCGATTGGCACAACGCACTGATCGGTCACCTGCAGCACAATTTGCGGGACCCCAGTCGTGACCACAGTCACGGACGTATCTGGCGCGTGACCTACAAAGATCGCCCATTGTTGGAGCCAGCGAAGATCGATGGAGAGCCGATCGAAGATTTGTTGGAGCTGATGAAAATGCCCGAAGATCGGACTCGCTATCGTGCTCGACGCGAATTGGCCGAGCGTGATTCGGCTGAGGTCGTCGCGGCGGTCGATAAGTGGGTTGCCGGCTTGGACAAGTCAGACGAGAACTACGAACATCATGTGCTCGAGGCGTTGTGGTTAAAGCAAACCCATAACACGGTCGACGCCGATCTGCTTGATCAAATGTTAAATGCCAAAGACCATCGTGCTCGTGCTGCAGCCGTGCGTGTCTTGTCTTTCTGGCTCGATCGCGTACCTGATTACAAGAAATTGATCGAAAAGAGCATCAATGACGAACACCCACGCGTGCGTTTGGAAGGCGTTCGGGCATGTAGTTTCCTTGAGGGTGACGATGCGATCGAAATGGCACTCGGCGTACTCGAACACGATGTCGACGACTACCTGCAGTACACCCTGGACGAGACCATGCGTGCACTGGAACAGTAAACCTGCCGGCGGGCATTGCCAATGTTGTGTGCCCGGTTCACCGATGTGGGTCAATCATCCGGTTCAGTTCCTGAGTCCAGCGTGCCAATGCTGGGCCAATGCTGGGCCAATGCGGTGCCAGAACCTGCCGAAGCTGTGAATCCGCCGCGTGACGCGGTCGCGCCCAGCGGCCCGCGTGTACCGTTTTTGTATCAATGACGAAACACCGTTGTATTGTGACTGCGATTTAAACCTGCAGTGCCGTTTCACCACTA
>JABDKS010000048.1 GCA_013002105.1 Pirellulaceae bacterium
GGCTTTTCCGACAATTTTCGAAACCGAAGCGCCGCAAATCGAACCCCAAAAAGACGCCGACAGCCCCGCCGGGCGACGACGCGTGTTGGCCGATTGGATCGCGAGTGCCGATAACATGTTGACCGCCCGTGTAATGGCCAATCGTGTCTGGCAATATCATTTTGGTCGCGGTATCGTTCGCAGCAGCAACAATTTCGGTCAACTGGGAACTCCACCAACGCATCCCAAGTTGCTTGATTGGCTCGCCTTTCGATTGATCGATGACGGTTGGAAATTGAAATCGATGCACCGACTGATTATGAGCAGCCGGACGTATCAGATGTCCTCGGCGTCCAATCCCGACGCCATCGCGAGCGACCCTAACAATGACCTCTTTTGGCGATTTGACCCACGACGACTCGGCGCCGAAGAAGTACGAGATTCGATTCTCGCTACCAACGGTTCTTTGAATCCGAAAACCTATGGCCCGAGCATCTATCCGGAGCTTTCGGCTGAAGTCAAAGCGGGACAGTCTCGCCCGGGTGCGGGTTGGGGCAACTCATCGCCCGAGGAACAGAATCGACGCAGTATCTATATTCATGTCAAACGATCGCTGCTAACGCCGCTGTTGTCAGCGTTTGATTTTCCCGACCCCGATTTAACTTGCGAAGCGCGATTTATGACGCTGCAGCCTGGCCAAGCTTTGTCGATGATGAATAGCGACTTCATTCATCAGCAAGCCAAACGACTAGTCGATTCGATCGGCGGCGTTGACCAGTCCAATGCAGACGTCGTACGAAAAACGGTTCGTGCGGTGCTCGCTCGCGAAGCAACCCATCAAGAAATCACCGACGGCACAACCTTGATCAAAGAACTTGAAAAGAGCGACAAGATCTCGCGAAACCGAGCCGTCCAGCTCTATTGCCTGACTGTTTTGAACTGGAATGAATTCCTGTTCATCGACTGATCGCACGGTTGCGAGAAAAATGAGAGCTGCTGCGTCACCTCCCAACCACATCCCATCGAAACCACCAGAACGATCATGAGCCATTCCAACAAACGTAACTTTTGCGGTCGCACGCGGCGCGAATTCCTGTGGCAGGCGGGAGGTGGTTTTGGCGCTGCGGCGTTGACCTCGATGCTTTCGACCGATGGATTTTTTCCCCATGCCGGTGCATCCGAAACGCCATTCGAAAATCCGCTGGCCGCCAAACCACCTCATTTTGCTCCCAAAGCCAAATCGGTCATCTTTTTATTCATGTACGGCGGCCCAAGTCACATCGATACGTTCGATTACAAGCCCAACATGAAGGGGATGGACGGCAAGACGGTGGAGGTCAAAACGTTTGGCCGCGGCGGGCACAAACCGGGCGGGCGCATCGTCGAACCACGCTGGGATTTCAAGCAGCACGGTGAGTGCGGCAAATGGGTCAGTTCGCTGTTCCCCAACGTTGCCAAACATGTCGATGACATCGCTTTCTTGCACTCGATGACGGCCGATTCGCCGATCCACGGTTCGGCCATGTTGATGATGAACAGCGGCAAAATCCTCTCCGGCAGCCCCGCCTTGGGATCTTGGGTCAACTACGGCTTGGGTACCGTCAACGAAGACCTGCCGGGTTTTGTGGTCATGCTTGAACCGGTGGGTGGTCCCATCAGCGGTGCCAAGAATTGGAGCAGTGGATACATGCCGGCGACTTATGCAGGCACGGTGTTCAAAGGCAAAGGAGCTCCGATTCTGGATCTCGCCACGCCAAAAGATCTTCCCGAAGGCGTGCAACGAAAATTGATCGATTCGATTCAAAAAGCGAATAATCGCCACTTGGCGACCCGCCAGGCCAATAGCGACCTGGGATCACGAATTGCCAGTTATGAACTTGCCTACAACATGCAATCGTCAGCACCCGAAGCGGTGGACCTGTCGCAAGAAGACCAACCGACACTCGATATGTATGGCATCGGCAAGGGTCGCACCGATGATTTTGGCCGGCGTTGTCTGATCGCGCGACGATTGGTCCAGCGCGGCGTCCGTTTCATTCAGCTCTACAGCGGCGGTGCGCACAACGACGACAACTGGGATGCCCATGGTGACTTGGAAGTCAATCACAACAAGCACGCTGGCAATACCGACCAACCGGTCGCGGCACTGCTGAGCGATTTGAAACAGCGCGGTATGTTGGACGAAACGTTGGTGGTTTGGGGAGGTGAGTTTGGTCGCCAACCGACGGCCGAATATGCCGAGGGATCCGGTCGCGATCACAATGCATACGGATTTACGATGTGGATGGC
>JABDKS010000057.1 GCA_013002105.1 Pirellulaceae bacterium
ACCATCATTGGGTGACAGTCGTGCTGATAGGTTCCACGGTCAATATCATCCGACAGGGCCACGACCAAACACTGAATCAAAGCCGCAATCGCCAGACTGTCTTCCAAATTTCCTGGCATGTCGCACATTCGCACTTCGACCGTCCCAAAGTTGTGGTGCGGTCGCACATCCCACCAGATTTCGCGGATCGTATTCATAAATCCCGTTTCAACCAGATGCGTCACCAACCAGACGTATTCACTCCAGTTCCGCATCAACGGCGGCAGTCCAGCGGTGGGCAAACCTTCCATGATTTTAGCGCGGTGCGACTGCAACCCGGTGACGCGGTTTTCCCACCAGGGGCTATTGCAACTGAGTGCCAGCAACATTGGAAGGTGTCGCATGATCCGGTCACAGATCATCACCGCTTTGTCACCGGAGTCGACACCAACATGGACGTGCAGTCCGAAACAAACCAACTGACGCGCCATGTCTTGCAACAGTTCGATCAGGCCTTCGTAGCGTTCACTTGGCGTTACTTTCTGGTCATCCCACAAAGAAAACGGATGAGTTGCCGACCAGTACAAACGCAAATCCAATTGGTCGGCAATTTGTTCCACACACAACAGTTTTGTCGTTAGATCCTGTTCGGCTTGGTCGATCGTCTGACAAACCCCAGTGTTGATCTCTACATAGGACTGCATCAACTCCGGTTTGATGCTCTCGGAAAATTCGTCAGGCACCGCCGTCAGCACGCGCTGGATCGAATTCGACAAAGCCATCGTTTCGGCGTCGACCAGGGCGAGTTCCAATTCGATCCCGACGGTCGGTGCCGAGTTCGACTTAAATTCAAGCGTATTCATATCAGATCAAACCAATCGATTGTATTGATCGGGCCATTGTGATTCGTGCATGCCAATCTGATTCGTGCATTACCTAGGGCATCACAAAGTCATGCTCTTGGTCGCGGACGACCAACACCGGACAGGGTGCTTTGCGAACGACTTTCTCCGCGACGCTGCCAAGCAGCATATGCGCGATGGCTCCTCGACCGTGGGTGCCCAACACGATCAAGTCAACATTGTTTTCTTTGGCGTAACGCACGATTTCCACGAATGGAGTGCCCTGGCTGGCGCGCCGCACCACTTGCCCTGTACCTGGCGATTCGACTTCAATCTGGTCCAACTGCTTGGCCGCCACCGCAATGATCTCTTCGGCACTTTCAAACGGGAACGCGCCACCCTCGCCGTACAACACCGGAGTAGTATCCACCGTGTGGAGCAGATGCAACGCGGCACCAAACTTCGATGCCAATTCCGCACCATACTGGATCGCCTTTTCGCTGTGCTCGCTGAAGTCGGTGGGGACAAGAACCGTTTTCAAGAAGATCATCAGTAAATCCTTTGGAGTGCGTTATCTCGATCTGTGGAGTGAATCTCAAGGCAAACGCTGTGCCGCAATGACACAATGCTTGGTGGAACGATTCCACAGACCAGAATATGATCGTATTCGCACGGCTGTGCAAATAGGAGCAGGACACGTCATTCGCAAAGGTCGTGTTTGTTTTCACCAGATCGCCAAGTCTACTTCTCGGCGCATTCCCTGCTCGGTCTCAGCACATGCATGATCGACAGCACGTCGGCCTGCCATTCTTTCAAGACAAACGTGATCGCTGTCGCTTCGAGATTGGTCAATGTGACTGCGACCATCGCGATTCGCAGCGGCCAAACGGTCCAGCCCAAAATCACGCAGACACCGGCAAAAAGCACCATCCACTGCGAAGCCTTGGCACCATAGGTGTGATAACTCGGGACACGCCCGTATTTCCACAAACCCGCTCCGGTTGTCAGCGCGTAGCTTGCCGCTGCGACCAGGATCCAACCGATTTCGTGCTGCAAAGTTTCCCAGCTCAGTAAAACGGCCCCGCCGATCAGTGCGGTGTAAAGCACGGCATCCGCCGCGCTGTCCAATCGTGCACCTAAATCGCTGCGTTGGTGTAGCCAGCGGGCGAGTTTGCCGTCGATCCAATCGGAAAGACTGAGCACCAAAAACAAACCGACAAACGCGTTTCGCCAACCGGCAACCGCGAGCGCGAACAACAGGAACGAACCGGCCATGCGGACAAAGCAGATCACGTTGGGAATCGTCATGATCGAATCTTTGAATCGAGGATCACGCGGTTCTAGCTGTTT
>JABDKS010000061.1 GCA_013002105.1 Pirellulaceae bacterium
GACCGCGCCAGGGGCCGAAATTCTGCCCAACCAGAGCGTCGATCCGCATTGTACGCGATCGGTCACATAAACGAAGGGTCACGTGAAGTCCCGGAAACGTTTGTGCTAACGCTCTGGAGCAAATAAAATGCAGTCAGAGGGGTTATCTTGGTAAGACGATCGCCCGTTGCGATCGAGCTATTTCGACTAACAAGCGGCAGGAGTGCTGGCCATGACCGGTGAAGTCGAACCGCGGGGACAGTATCCAAAACATCGACGCAACCAGTCGTGGTTGGCAGGATTCCTGACGCGGCTACTCAGGTTGCCACCGTCGTTTCGATTGGGCGGAAAACGCTACCGCGTCTGGAGTTCGGGACAACGAGCCATCCGATTGTTGCAAGATGTCAGTGTGGCAAGTCAAAAGGGTGAATCGTTGCTTCCGTTTCGCTCTCGGATCCGGCGCGTGATTCATGCCACACCGCCAGCCCTGTTGTCCGCTATTTTACGCAACACAAAAGACGAAGTTGTCGTACGTTTGACCATTTGGATTCTTGGTCGCAGCCACGAGCATTTTTCGACGCGGTTCGTGTTCGCCCACCACGATCACCAAAGTCCACGGGTTCGCAACGAAGTCATCCGGACACTCAAACGGCTTAACGCGTGGCGTTACCTGGAGCTCATTGCCAGCAAGGGTCGGTACAGCGATGCGAGAGAGCACGCCATCGAAAACGAACGCCCAGAATACGCGGATCGATTGCATAATTTGCTAGGGCTCTTGGAGTCACGTCCGGTACCTGAACACACAGTGAATCTGTTTGTTTCCGATGATGCTCGAATCGGCAACGGCACGCCGCCACGTCCTGCTTGGCGAATCCGACGTGTCTTGCGCCGAATCCACCTCATGATTCGGATGAGCAATCTGCGTCGTGGCCGCTTCTTTTGGCCTTTCCATAGCACGTGATCGCCCGAGATCCACGCACGCGTTATGATGCAAATCGCCAATGGTGCAACTTGCACGAAGTGAAAACTTCGCGATCAAGTTGCGTCATTCCACAGCCTGCACTTGGTCGTTTCGTCTTCGCATGTTCAATGTGCGATCGCGCCGCTCACGGAATCCCACTCGATGAAAGCCATGACGCTGAATCCTCGCTGTCTGATGTTCGCGATCGTGCTGAGCGGCGTCCATCCGTTGATCGCTCAAAAATCGGACCGCGAGCAGCCCGCGTCGACACAGGCGTCACCCGCCGACGATGCAGAAGACAAATCTGCCGCCAAGAAAGAGAAGGCGGACACGGACACGGACACGAAAAAGAAGAAGGCGGTGGCACCATTTCAATGGGTCAATGAACTCCCGAAAAATCACCACCCGCTGATTCGACATGCAACTTTTCGCAGTACGTCGCTGGGAATCGACGTCGGCTACTGCATCTTGCTGCCGCGCGAGTACGAACAGTCCGAGTCCGTGCGATTTCCAGTGGTTTATTACTTGCACGGTGGCCGGCCCGGGAGCGAAATCAAAGCGATCAAGCTGGCCGATCAGATTGTCGAAGTCATGGATTCGGCCGCGGTTGCGCCAGCCATTTACGTGTTTCCAAACGGCGGCCCCGTCAGCCACTACAACATGCCCGATGACCCAAAACGCCAGGGGGCAGATGTATTCATTCGTGAACTGATACCGCACATCGACGCCACTTATCGCACCATTGCATCGCGATCAGGACGCGCGTTGGAAGGGTTTTCGCAGGGAGGCCGTGGGACGATGCGACTCGCTTTGCGATACCCCGAGTTGTTCTGTAGTGCCGCGGCCGGTGGCGGCGGGTTCGAAGCAGAAAAACGAATCAGCACCGAAGGAGGTTACGAGAATCCAAATTTACAGTTCTCGGTGGGCGACAATGCATATGACCTCGCGAGAGCCTATACCCAACAGAAAAAACATCGCTTGCGATGGATGATCTACGTCGGATCCAAAGGCATCAATTACAAAAACAATCTTGAGTACATGCGGTATCTCGATTTTCTAAAGATTCCTTATGAACGCGTCGTCATTCCCGATGCGACTCATTCGGCAATCGAGTGCTACGACCAAGCCGCCAAGACGATCATGCGTTTCCATGCCGCGAATTTTGTTCGCGCCGCCACGCTCGATGCCGTCGATACGCCGCGCAACCTGCAGATCGAAATACGGTGATAAGCTGTTGGACGCGACAGTGAGAGCGAATCGCTTTATAGGACCACCATGGATTTAACGAAATTCAGCACGACCATCACAGGTGTCTTGCTAGTCGTGGTTGTCGCGTGGGCGCCGACAAGCACTGCGCAGCCCATTCCTATCCCCGTTCCGATCACCCAAGCGACAAGCTATTTCGATGCCGTCGAATTGCACTTCGATCGCCTGATTCATTATTCGCTTGATCGGTACGGCGCGACGCGATCGGGACTTTGGGTGTCGTCAATCGACATTCACACCAACGAACTGATCCAACTGCCGTCGGTCGCGGCCGAAGAATCAGATCGGCACTTTGTGCGGGGTGCCCATTTGTATTGGGATCAACCCATGCTCGTTGCCGCAGAAGCAATCGCCGAACAATCGGGCTGCAAATGCTACAGC
>JABDKS010000599.1 GCA_013002105.1 Pirellulaceae bacterium
AGTTCGATATCTTCGGGGCTCTCCATTCGATCGACTTTTTCTAAGATCATCTCGATCGTTGCCATGTCGATTGGGTTGGCTTGCACGAACAGAGCGTTCAGTCGGGGGTCGGCTGTGATGGTCACCGAACCGGTTGGTGTCAGAATGCTCTTGGACGAGGATTGCTCGCCGCCTCCGCCACCGCCGAGTCCCATCAAGCCACCCAGCATTCCACCGGCACCGCCCATCATCGAATCGGTCATCGATGACATGGTCGATTCCGCACCGCCCAAGATCGCTGCGACCAATTCAGCGGTGACGTCTGCTTTGGTGTACTTGAGCCAGAAGATTGTTGGCAGGTCAGAGGCGACGGCTGTTGGCGGTGCAAATCGGGCGAGCAACTGTTCAAAGGCATCTAACGCTTCGGTGTCGTCCGAGGCGATCACGATTCCCGCCGGCGTGACTTGAATCACGATGTCCGGGTTTGCTGTTGCTGAGGGTGCGGCGGGCGTCCCGCCTGCAGCGTTTTGTGCCGCAGCGTTTTGTGCCGTCTCGTTTTGATTGACGAAATGGTATTGTGGTGACGCGTCGGCTACACGAATCGTGGCCGGGCCTGGAGACCGGTGTGTCTCGAAATCCTGTGGGTTTGCGTCGGAAGCTGACTCACGATCGACGTCGCGGAAAATCTTTCGTTCGCGGATTCCATTGTTGCTTCCCGGGTTACCGCCACCATCGCCTCTGGCGGGCGAAATCATGCGTATCTGGTTTGGGCGTCCCGTGACGGGCCAAAGCGACTGAACCTGTTGCAACGCGTCTTCGGCAGCGGCGCCGGTGTACGGCAGGATGCGAATCTTGCCACCCAAATCACCCAGTTCGTCGTTGCCTTCGAGGCCTTCAATCAGTTTTTCGACTTGGGCAATTTCATCAGCCGTGCCTCGCACCCAGAGTTTGCTGGTTGCGGGGTCACCATCGACAACAGGGCCATCGCCACCTTCGTCGGTGATGCCAAAGTATTTGTTGATTGACAGCAGGGCTTGGGCAGGATCGAGTCGACGTAATGTCAATACTTTGAACTCTTCGCCATTGCCTTCCATCTGGGCGATGATGCGTGCCACTTCGTCCTGGGTGGCTGGTCTTGCCAGAGCGATAATCGATTTGGTTGACGGTTCGATTGCGACACGAGCGTCGGGGGTGCCTTGTAACAAAGTCTGCAGCACTTCGAACACGGCAGAAATATCGGCGGTTTTGACCGGGTGGGTTTTGAAAACGGGTTTTTGAACTTCCGCGTCAGCGTCCGTCGCGGCGATCTCGAGTGCCTTGTCAGCTTTTTCGACGATACCGGTCAGCACTCCGATCTTTGCGGGCAATCCAGTCGCGTAGATTCGATCGCCATAAAGTCCGACCGAAATTTTGATGTCGTCGCTAATGTTCGATCCCACTTCTAAATCCAACAATGGCCGCGCCAATTCGAGAATCTCGTCAGCGCCGCGATGTTGCAGTTTCAGTTCGATGACCTCTTGCGCGGACGCATCAACCATCTCCTTGATCGCCAGCAGTTTGCTGACCGTCTCGGTCACCTTGGCCTGCCGCGCGCTTTCGAGCACGATGACACGACCGGAGGGGCCGATCATTTGTGGTAGTTGCTCGCGAGCTTGTTCGGGCGTCATGCTGCCAAGTGAGAACACAGCGCTGACAATGTCGCTGCGGCCGCGAGTTTCCAATTCGTCCAGCGAAACCAGTTCGGCCATTTCGCTGATGAAGTTCGCTGCATTGTCGGCTTCTAAGTCGACCAAGAACAACATCCGCCCACGTCGTACCAAGGCATAACCGCGGTCGAGCAATAAGCGGTTGAGTAAGTCGAGTCCTTCGGAGAGAGAATACGTCTTGGTTGGGTCGCTAAAATTCACCGTGCCCGCTGGCGGTTGATCGATCTGCAATGCCAAGTCGGCTTCCGTCGCGAAGTATTCCAGTACGTCTTGCCAACTGGCTCCGGCGAAATTGAATCTCAATTGCACGTCGTTGCCATCGCGGTCATCTTGGCGGCCCAGTTGTGATTCCAGAATCTTGGCCGCCTGAGCAGGCGTCACGCTCGCCGGATCGGGAAACTGCGAATCAGGTGTATCGGTATTCGCAGTCGCCGGTTCGTCTGCTGCGTTCGTGCTGGGCGTGTCCGTCGCGGCTTCTTGTGCAGTGAGGTGTCCTGTCAGAAAAACCGCGGTAAGGCAAACGGCGGCGAAAGCTCGGAGAGAAGAATTCATTTTTGGGGAAACCACGACGTGTGACATTCGCAATATGCGGGAAGAGAATAGAACGCGTTGATGTTGGGTTAGGGCGATCGGAAACGTCATTGAGCGGGCAAATTTTGCCGAAATTGACTTCTCGGTGCACAGTCTGACATGTTAATTCGCATCAGAGGCAACACATCAAAGTTCTGTCGCGAACCTCGTTGCGGCTCTGTCCCAGCATCTTACACTTCGTTTAACCCCTTCATGCGACCAAAGTTCTGGGTGTAAAATCGCGGATTGGCCCGAAAATGGCCGGTTTTGGCCCGAGTGATGTACAGTCGTCGCCCGGATATTCGTCCTAATCCGACCGCCGACGCGCGGATGGCCGATCTGACCACACGTCCCATGGTCAAACTCGGATCGGAAGCCTGCTGGCTCAATCGCTATTTCCGAGTCCGCTTCTTGCCTAGAGTTCTGTCAGTCTCGATTTGGATGGTGGGAGTCGTAGTCGTAGGGCCGGTTCCCACCGGCCGATTGCATTGGGGTGGCCGGTGGGAACCTTGTCTTTACCCACAAGTCGGGTGATTGATGGCTTCTTTAATTCACCCTCCCACGCGCTAAATCATCCATGTAATAGAGACCTAGTCGTGGGAGGGTCGGCACCGAGCTTTAGCGAGTGTGACG
>JABDKS010000066.1 GCA_013002105.1 Pirellulaceae bacterium
TGGTCCAGGTTCCTGCTTCAACACTGGGACGAATTGGACTTCCAGGTTCTAGGACAGACCGATACAGCCGAGGTGCCGACGGACGAAGTGGTGCATCTAATGATCATCCGTGTCCCCGAACACCTACTGACCCGATTGCCGATGCAGGGCAATCCCGACCCCGCCACTCGATACGCCACCGAGCCGCTGTTCGAGTTGTACTTTGGCACGCGAGAAGCCGTCGGTGCGATGAAGGAAGCTCGCGACGGAGAAAGCCCGTGATCGATTTGCAAACAACCGACTACGTCCGACCAACCAACACGACCCGTCCTAAACGGCAGGTCCAATTCTCGTTGTCGACTATCTTGCTGCTGATCGCGGCCATCGCGTCTTGGCTGGGCTACTACAAACTACGGTACGATTCAGCGGAATTACAGAGAGAAATCGACGCAATGCGGACGCTTGCCCAAGAGCTGATTGTTTCGGACGTAGAGATGTTTGCCGCTGTCCAGCGCCAGGCTGAATGGTACGGGGAGGACGCCTGGGATGTTCACATTCCCGCGACGCGACCCTATGAAGTGAAATTAGCGACCGAAAATATCGGACTGCCGCAAAAGGCCATCAACACCCGATCGGCGCCGATCGACGCGGGGACACGAACGCTTCAGTTGCGAACCGACAATTCCGGCGACGACGTCGTGATCCGTGTTTTGATTGACGGACAAACTGCGATCGAAGAACACAAGCCAAGATCCTGGCAGCAATCCGTCGGTAGTAGTGGCCACTGTGTCACTCAGATCTTCCAACGAGACCCCAACGTGCCCTTGGTACTGCGCGAAACAACCTACAAGATTCGCAGGCCCGATGGCGACGTCATCACGCCCGAGCCTGCCCGGGGAATTCAATTCTGGATCGAACCAACCGTTTCGTCACCGCCGGATCATCCCACCGGATCGGTCGCGAAATAAAGTCGGACAACGCCGCTAAAGTTAAAAGTCTCGAAAAGGGCCACGTGGTTCGGCGGCCTCCATTCTCGCCGTCCAAGCGGCGTACCGTTCTTTGATCATGCCCAAGATCTCGGGATGCTGCGAGGACAGGTCATTCTTTTCGGCGACGTCCGTTTCTAAATCAAATAATCCGCCTGAGGTTCCACCCATATCGACCCATTTCCATTTACCTACACGGACGCCAATTTGATCCTTGCGTTTCCAAAACATCTCCTCGCGCGGTGACTCTGTTTCACCACGCAAGATCGGCCACCAGTCGAATCCATCCAGCTGGACACCCTCTGGCATCGTGGCTCCCGTCGCTACCACCAAGCTTGGCAGAATTTCTAAACTGGTCAAAAACTGATCGTTCACGCTTCCAGGCGGAATACTCCCCGCCGGCCAGCGTACCAGGCAAGGAACGCGAATGCCGCCTTCCCATGTCTGCCCTTTCTTTCCTCTCAGCGGTGCGTTGTCGCTTCCACCGCCGCCACCGTTATCCGAAAAGAAAATGATGATGGTGTTATCGAGCCAACCCCTCGAATCGATTTTGTCGATCACCTTCCCAATCGACGCGTCCATGCAAGTGACCGCTGCACGGTAATCCCGAGTTCGCGCCTCGCTGGTAACCACTTTCGCAGATCCCCCGTAACGATACTTCGGCGTCACGCGATACTCCGGGTCGATCTCTGGGTACATCCCCTTGTACTCATCGGGCGCCTGCACGGTCGAACGAATTGCGGGATCGAGCGCCGACGACCCATGGGGTGCATTGAATGGCAGATAGAGCAAAAACGGATTCGCATCGGACTGCTCCTCCAAGAATCGCAACGCTTCTCGCTCAAACAGCGTGGTGCAATACGTGCCCCTGTCCTCTTGGGTTGCATCCAAATTGCGGTACATGCTGGGCACGCCGTAACGTTCGTGCGTATAGTAGTCGATGCCGGTATTTACAAATCCGTAAAAATCATCGAACCCGCGAGACGTGGGTAGATACCGTTTCAACGTCCCCAAATCCCACTTGCCGTAGATCCCACTTCGGTACCCGGCAGATTTTAGAATCTGCGGCATCAAAATCTCACGTAGATCCATTCCCCCGATCCGCTCGAACGTCACCTGGTACTCTTCGTGCGTATATTCTTTGCCATAATCCGGTGCCTCGTTACGGATCATGTCATAGACGCCGTTGCGTTGCGGATAACGCCCGGTCAACAAAGCCCCGCGCGATGGAGTGCATGCCGGCCAGGCAACATAGAAATTCGTCAGCCGAGTTCCTTCATTTGCCAGCCGATCCAGATTCGGTGTGATGACACCGTTGCCCAACACGCCCAGATCGTTGTATCCCTGGTCATCCGAAACGATCAGCAGCACATTGGGTGGCGCCGCGGCGGCGAAAACACCCCAACAAAAGACGCTCAACAACCCCATCGAGCCAGACCAACCACACCGGGGGTACTTTCGCATGAGGGCTCCCATTCGAACAAGCTAGAAATTTAGAGAGTAACGACTTGGCACGTCATGCGAAGATGTCATTAGTCACATGACCGGCGACATCGGTTAATCGAAAATCGCGACCAGCATAACGATAGGTCAATCGCGTATGATCCAGACCCAGCAGATGCAAGATCGTGGCGTGTAAATCGTGCACGTGCATCTTCTTTTCGGTGGCATAGTAGCCGTAGTCATCGGTCGCACCATAGGCGTATCCGCCTTTGACGCCGCCGCCGGCCATCCACATCGTGAATCCATGCGGGTTGTGATCGCGTCCATTATTTCCTTGCGCGGTTGGCGTTCTCCCGAATTCACCGCCCCACAAGACCAGTGTGTCCTTGAGCAATCCACGAGCCTTTAAGTCCGTCAAAAAACCAGCGATCGGCTTATCGACTTCCGCCGCGTTTTTTGTATGCCCGTGATACAAATTGCTGTGTTGGTCCCACTGAACTTCGCTGTCGCTGTGGGTGACTTGAACAAACCGAACGCCACGTTCCAGAAAACGTCTCGCCAATAAACATTGCCTCCCAAAATCTTCTGTGAGCGGATCGTCGATACCGTAGAGTTGTTTGGTAGGGCCGGTTTCGTTGGCCAAGTTTTGCACATCAGGCATCGTCGCTTGCATCCGAAACGCTAGTTCAAACGAATTCAAACGACCTTCGAGCGCCTGGTGCTTTCCCGCGACCGACATGTAATCGCGATTCATCGCGGCGATCAAATCGAGCTGTCGTCGCTGCAATTCCGGATCAATCCGCGTGTTGCGAATGTGCTTGACCTTGGCCGCAGCCGCCGACAGGCTCGCGTTACCAATCGGTGTCCCCTGACAGTGGGCCGGCAAAAATGCGGCACCCCAATTGTTGACGCCACCATGTGCCAGCGTGGGACAAATGGTGACAAATGCCGGCAGATTCTGATTTTCTGTACCCAACCCGTAAGTGACCCAGGACCCTAAGCTGGGACGGACGAATTGGTCGCTGCCGGTATGCATCTTTAATAACGCGCCGCCGTGAGCCGGATTGGTTCCGTGGACCGACCGCAAGATGCACAGGTCGTCGATATGGCGGGCGACATTGGGAAACAATTCGCTGACCGGCAGCCCGCTTTCACCGTACTGCCGAAATTTCCAAGGTGATTTCAACAGGTTTGTCTGTTTGGCAAACGTAACGCGAGGTAATGCAAAAGGCAGCGGTTTGCCGTCGTCACGAGTCAGTAGAGGCTTCGGATCAAACGTATCAACATGAGAGGGACCACCCTTCATGAACAAAAACACGATCCGTTTAGCGCGGGCCGGCAAGTGCGGAACTTTGGCGGCCAGCGGCGACGCCACCGCACTGTTGGCAACCGCTTCATCCTGCAACATCGCGGTTAGCGCCAGATGTCCAAACCCAACCGCGGACGTTTTTAATAATTGGCGTCGTGTCGATAAGCCAAACTCATTCACAACAGTTACCTCAGGTAAATGAATTCATTACTGGCAAACAAACTCTGACACAGCAGCGACCACGCTCGGTGTTCTTCGATCGGATCGATGCTGGCCGATCCCGTCAGGGCCCGCGATGTCAGGTCGTCTACAAACGCGACCGCCCGCTCCTTTTCCGTCTCGGTCGCCCGACGTCCCAATGCGATGTTGTACGCTAGATCGACCCGAGCCCGGTCCTGACTCACCTGTCGCATTAACTGATCGGCAAGTTGATCGGCGGAATCCATTACCAAATCTGCGTTCAACATCAACAGTGCCTGGGGCGCCACCACGGTCGCGCCGCGAGTTCCCGTTGGCATGGTGGGATCCGGGAAATCGAACTGCGTGAACAGCGAGTAAAGATTGTTGCGAACCACCGGCAGGTAGATTGCCCGCCGCAGACTGTCGTATTTCGTATGATCAACCGACGTGTGATTGAACACGAACTGCCGATTGCGCAGCGGGATGGTTTTTCCATCCATTGATTGATCCAAACGGCCAGCCACTGCCAACATCGCATCGCGAATTTGTTCCGCATCCAGTCGCTGCAGGGGAAACTTCCAGAGCAAGCGATTCTGTGGATCCACCTCAGTGCCGTTCGTCACAAAACCCGTAGCCGACATCCGATAAGTATTGGATGCCAAAATCAAACGATGCAAACTCTTGGTCGACCAGCCCGACTCCATCAGATACCGTGCAAGGTAGTCCAACAGATCAGGATGCGAGGGTCGATCGCCTAACGCTCCAAAATTTTCTGTCGTCGCCACGATGCCACGACCGAAGTGCCATGCCCAGATCCGGTTGGCATAGACTCTTGCCGTCAACGGATGCTGTGTGCTCGCCATCCATCTGGCCAACTGCAACCGGCCGCTCTGATTGGTAGGAAAAACGGAACGGGCAGTTGACGCTCGCATCACTTCAGGAAACTCGCGTGCCACAAGTTTTCCAAAATTACGGTGACTACCACGGATGTGAATTGGCAACTGATCCTCGACGGCGTCATCGCAAACTCCCATCGCGGAATCTTCGTCCGGTGCATTGCTCTCGATCACGCGAGCTTGCTCCATCAAGTCGTAATATTTGGCAAGTTGCTCTGCATTCAACGCGAACTCCGCCTTGGCTGGCACCGCTAAGAACCCGGACAGGTCGTACAGGGCCGCCCGCGCGATTTCCAGGTCCGGATCGTCCAATTTCTTTGCACCGGGTTTTTCGTTCCGAGCAGCCGCCAGGGCCGATTCGGCACTGGTGAACAGCGGGTGAAAGTATTGCCCAACCGCCTCGCCTGAATTGGCCAATTCGTGCCATTTGCCAAACAACGGGTCGCTGCGGTGGTACTCCAAATGCAACCGGCAATGATGCAAAATGCGAGGGTGCAGTCCAAGAGGTTCCGCTATTTCAGCGACGTGATTTAGCGATGCGGACGTGTCGAATTGAGTGCATGCGACCAGGTACTCGGCGGCGTTTGCGCGAGCGACACCACGTAGTTCCACAATGGCTGCGTTCTTGAAACTCGTTGCGGCTTTTTTCTTTGCCGCGATTTCCGCGTCAACAATTTTTAATTGTGCTGTCTGCAGTTCGGTTGCAAAAGAATGCTCGAACCAATGTTTGATCGCTCCGGTTTTTGTATCCGCAAATGTCCGCGTGCTCTTCAATATCGCTGCCAGCGAGTAATAATCAGATTGTTTGATCGGATCAAATTTGTGATCGTGACAGCGGACACATCCGAACGTCATTCCCAGGAACGCTTTGCCCATCGCATCCAATTGCTCGTCGATCGCATCCATCTGCAATTTTTCGCGATCGGGTTCTGCCAATACCTTTGCACCCAATGCCAAAAAACCGGTCGCCGTCTTGGTTTGTCGATTGGCGCCGGGCACGAGATCGCCAGCGATCTGCTCGATCAAGAACCGATCAAACGGCTTGTCGTCGTTAAAGGCGTCAACGACGTAGTCACGGTATCGCCAGGCGTTGCCGAAAGCCAAATTTTCGTCCAACCCGTTCGAATCCGCGTACCGCGCAACATCCAACCAATGTCGTCCCCAGCGAACACCGTATTGGGGCGACGCCAGTAACCGCTCGACCAACTGATGATAAGCATCGGGCGAGTCATCTTGCACGAACGCTTCTATCTCTTGTGGCGTGGGGGGCAAACCGATTAAGTCAAACGTAACGCGACGAATCAGAGTACGACGATCGGCCGGGGGTGCCGGTTGGAGTCCAACGTTTTCCAAATGCGAAAGTACAAACGCGTCTATTGGCGTGCGAACCCACTTTGGGTTGTCGACGTCCGGCAATGACGGATCCGAGACCCGCTGCAGTGACCAAAACTGGCGGCCTTCGGCAATCGACATGCCGCTCGGTCCGGGTTCTGCTGAGTCGGTAGCGGTACCCGCATCAGACGCCCGGCGGGGATCGGGCGCACCCATCTCGACCCAGCGTTGCAGATCGGCAACTTCTTGTTTGGACAGCGGACCCGAGGGCGGCATTTGCAGGTCTTGGTTTTGGTAGCGGACCGCTTCGATCAACAAGGTGACGCCCGTGTCGCCGACCACAAGCGGATTTCCCGAATCGCCACCCTGTGCGATCGAGTCACGTGAATCCAGACGCAATCCACCACTGTCCTGGTCACCCGCGTGACATTCGTAGCAGTGAGTCACGAGCAATGGACGGATTCGTTTTTCAAAAAACTCCCGTTGTTGGTCCGGTATCGTCGGATCTCCGGCCCAGCTGCTACCAGATGCGGTCAACAGCAGTAACCAGCAGGCGACTGCAAAGACACATCGGCACATTCGTCCGGTCGATGGAGGGATGGTGGGGGGCATGACGTTTTGGCAGGAAGAATTCGACGCCGGGTGAGACACCGGGTAGTCGACTCTCTATTCTAATCAGCTGGCACGCTGCGATCGGATCGCAGGACATCCATAGCGTACCCAATGCGTGCCGGCCAGACAAAGAAAGCCGGATTCCAGCAATGCAATCGATTCAAATCGCCACAATTGACGACGTTCGCCAGGCGGCTGCGGTGATTCGCCGTCACCTGACTCCCGCGCCATTGATTCGATCTTATGCGCTCGAGCAGCAGCTCGGCTTGGGGCGTAATCGTCGCGTCTGGTTAAAGGATTACGGATGGACACCGGTCCGATCATTCAAGTTGATGGGGGCACTGAACTGGATGTCGCAACACAGCGACGCGATTGGTGATCGTCCCGTGGCCGCCCATTCATCCGGAAACTTTGCGTCTGGAATTGCCTTTGCCGCCAGAGAATTCAACAAGCAGGTCATCATCGTGATGCCCGACAATGCCCCGCAGACAAAGTTTGACTTGACCCGATCCTTCGGTGCCGAAATTCGCACTTACAACAAAGCGACGGATCATTTGACCGGAATTCGTGACCAGCTAACGAGTCAGATCGCTAACGAAGAAAACGCGGTGGCAGCGTCGCCGTACAATGATCCGCACGTCATTGCTGGCAACGGCGTCGGTGGTTTGGAAATCGTCGATGAACTCGGTCGACAAGGTCGAATGGTCTCGCACTTCTTTTGCCAAGTCAGTGGGGGTGGATTGATGGCCGGACACGCCTTAGCGATTCACGACGGATTCCCCGACGCGGTCATCATCGGCGTCGAACCGGAGAGGGCCGATGACTTTCGCCGATCGCTCGCGGAGGGCAAACGCGTGCGAGTGGAACAGCCCGAGAGCATTTGCGACGGTCTGCTTTCTTACGATGTGGGTGAACACAATTGGCCGATTCTGCAGCAGCTAGTCAACACGGCAGTCACGGCGTCCGATCTTCAAACCCGCCGCGCGATGAAATGGTTGTTTGACCATCACGGATTGCGCACCGAACCGTCCGGTGCCATCGCTTTGGCTGCCGCGATGGATTGCCAAATCGATTTCACCAAATACGAAGGCGGCGAAGGAGATATCGTGATTGTGGTCAGTGGCCGGAACGTCGATCAAGCAGCATTCGAAAACTGGATCGACGTCTAATACCTTGTCGTTCCAACTCGGGTACCTAACGCTAATATCGCACCAATCCCCCAGTTAATCTCCACCCGATTCGCCCCGTATCAATGACTC
This sequence comes from Pirellulaceae bacterium, assembly GCA_013002105.1. The sequence goes on from JABDKS010000066.1 coordinate 7,997, forward strand.
GCATCCTCAATACGCTGCTGATCCTTGTGATCGTGATCGGGATGGTGACCTGGGTGCGTCAGCGCCAATCGATCGGCCACCAAGAACGCGAATATCAACGCCTTGCGGCAAACTATGGAGTCCTGGACGTCCAGGACTCCAAAAAGTTTTTGGTTACCCGCATTGATACCGACGACCCGATGCACTTTCTGTGGCGAGTCTATTACCCTGCAAAAATTTCGATTTTAGAACGCGAGTCATTTGCCGACAGTGGAAAAAGCGGCGGCAGTTTCACGAACATCGCTGCACGGGAGCAGCTTTTTCGCATCCGTATTGAATTCACCGACACGGCCATCCGCGCTCACATTTTGGACGGTTCAGGTGGATCGCTACTGTCCTACAACCGCGCGCAGTCCACCGACTTTCTGAAAGCACATTGGCAGGACCTCGAATTTGATGTTCTTGCCGCCGATGGGACACGAAAATTTGACACGGACGAAGTACTGCCTTTTCTGCGTGTACGGCTTCCTGATGATCTGATCGAGGAACTTGACCGTAGCGTTTCCACGAAGATCGCCGAATCGCTCAAGCGAGAACCGATCTTTGAGTCGTTGCGGGGCACGCCGGAAGCATTCGAGCAATGGGATCGCCTCGCAAGGGAGAATGCTCTGTGAGTCACTTCGGTTCCGAAACCAAAACGCAGCGACGACGAAAACCGCAAGTCGCTCTTTCGACCATCTTGCTGGTCGTTGCGGCTTGCGCCGTTTGGTTTTCGATCTACCGCAATGATCAGCGATTCCAATCGCTGTCCAGCCAGCTTCGCGGGTTGAAGGCAGTGTCACGGGAATTAACGGTGCTCGATCCCAACCAGTTCGCCGCGGTAAAGAAGATCCCAACACGATTTGGTGAGTGCATCATGGAGGTTTACGTGCCCAGGGGAGCCCAATACGAAATTTGTTTGGCGCTGGACGACATCGACGAGTCCGGTTTCGTGCAACCTGTCAGCCGAGCACCGATCTCTGCGGGCGAACAGTCCATCGAAATTCGTTACGAGAAAGAACCCGACGAATCGACCGTCATGGTGTTACGCAATGGCGAAGTCGCAATGCAGCAAACGAGAGCGAAAAATTGGGAACCACGAGTCGGCAGCAGCGGCAGCAGCCCCATTGATGCGTGCAAGCAATATCATCCCGACGAACCGCTAACGCTTTTCAGAAAGCGATTCATGGTGACCAATGCAAAGCGACGCCTCAACGTCCCCAAGGGTCCTGCCAAGGGCATTCTGGTTTGGATCGTCAAGCAATCCTCGTCGGACGATTGACACAGCAAGCAAATCGGATCGGACCAACCGGCTCTCTACTTGCCACCATCCGCTTCGACCCAAACCTCGACCGTCATCACCCCCAAAATCGGGCCACATCAAAGTTGCCGTCACGCTCCGCCGTGACGAAGCCCGACCCAGCAACGAACCACTTCTATCAACGCGGATCGCACCAACCGTACGACCTTGGGCAAGTGACCACTTCGACACAATCCACGATCGTCATCACTCCCAAAGTCGAGCCACATCAAAGTTGCCGTCACGCTCCGCCGTGACGAAGCCCGACCCAGCAGCGGACCACTCCCATCGACGCAGATCGCACCAACCGTACGACCCTTGGCAAATGACCAATTCGACACAATCCACGATCGTCATCACCCCCAAAGTCGGGCAACATCAAAGTAGCCGTCTCGCTCCGCCGTGACGAAGCCCGACCCAGCAACAGACCACTTCTATCCACGCGGATCGCACCAGCCGGCCTTCCCTTGGCAAGTGACCGCTTCGACACAATCCTCGACCGTCATTACGCACAAGGTCGGGCAACATCACGACGGAGCCTGATGGCGACTTTACATCACGCAATGCATGGACTGACTATCGATAAAAAAATCGACTGACCAAATGCTCGTCTGGCTTCTGCATTTTCGACACCGCGATAGCTGCGATCGCCGATCCGGCCAAGTCCCAGATGAACGGGCTGAGCCCCAAGAACTCATACGCTCGAAATTTGCCGTCGACCGCGTAACCCCACGACGTCAATGCCAAGTGCGTTAGCGCGCCGGCCAACATCCCCGCGATCACGCCACCCGATGTCATGTCCCTCCAGTAGAGCGACAGCACCATCGGTACCAAGAAACAAGCGGCCAGACCGGCTGTCGCGAACACGATCACATCCTGCAAGTACTCCGGTGGATTCAAAACCGCCAGCACCGTAAATACGCCAGCGATCACTGTCACCACATAGCTTAAGAATCTGATTCGCCGCTCCGATGCATCGGGATGAATGTGGCCTTGATAGACATCACGCACCACCGACGACGACATCATCAACAACAAACTGTCGACACTGGACATAACCGCCGCAAACGGTGCCGCGACCAACAACCCGGCCAGCCAGGGAGCGCCCGCGTTGGTCGCCAACCGAGACGCCAGGTCGGGCATGGTGCGATCGGGATCCACTTCCATCCCCGAAATCAGCACTCGGCCACAACAAAAAACGATGACCAGGCAAAAGTAGATGACGCTGTAATACACCGACACGGTCAGCACCGAATATCGCAAAGTTTTGGTGTCCTTAAACGCCATCAACCGCAACATGTTGCTTGGCTGACCGGTGGCGGCAAATGGCCAAAA
>JABDKS010000071.1 GCA_013002105.1 Pirellulaceae bacterium
ACATAATGGTGACTCCATTCACAGGCAATTGACAATGAGATTGCGGAATGAAATCAGAATCTGCTAGAAAAGCACCACCCCAAAAGACCCTTAAAGCCCTGGGTCCTGGCCTACGAGAAAACTAAAATTGCTCTAACTGGACACGGATAAAATTCGAATTCTTGCAAAGCACGCTCTGCAATCATCTTTGCAACTCAAACGAGAATCGATCGCGGAATGACGCAACATCAAAACTCGCAGCAATCGCATGTTCTTGCGGCGAGACGATTCAAACCGAAGGAAATCAAAGACCCGTAAAGCCCTGGGTCCTGGGCTGCGATCAACGAACCGTCGATGATGACAACGCTCTAGATCGCGTGGGGCCCACGGTTGGCACTTCCGATATCGATCACGTCAGCGATTGGGATAACGAATATCTTTCCATCGCCGATTTCGCCTTCGGTCCCTGTCAGTGCCGTCTTACGAATCACCTCCAACGCCGGCTCCAGTGCGTCTTCGTTGACAACAATTTCCAGCGTGACTTTTCGCAACAAGTCGACTTTGTACTCATTGCCGCGAAAGCTCGCCAATTTTCCGCCCTGCCGTCCATAGCCCATCGCGTCGCCGACGGTCAGGTGATCGATCCCCTGATCGCGCAGCGCGTCCCGGACGGCAGAAAGTTTTGTCGGTTGAATGATGGCGATGATCATTCGCATGATGTGTGGGATTCCCTCGCGCGATGCAGCGTTGTTGGATGTATGCGGTTTTCGATGTTTGATGTGGTCATTGTCCGGGGCGATCACGTCGTGCAGGTTAGATGCTTACCACCGCACTGGACTCGATGGATTGATGCAATGCGTCGAGCAGTCGGTGGGTATCGATTGCTTGATTGTGCCATGGTTGCAGCGGTTGGACACCCACCAACTGTGAAATCATGGCACGTTCTTGGTTACCATCCTGCTGTAACTGCTCGACTTCGCCCGATGCCGCATGAATCCAACAACGTGTCGGTCGATCGGGCCAGGGTCGAGTAAAATCGTCGCAGACCAGTGAGGCGTCGCTTCCGGCAATCTCGAACCATTTGCGTGTGGCCGTGTCGTATCCACACGACAGCGTCGCGGTCACGTCCTGGTCGAACCAAAGCATCGCGGTCACTCGCATCGGTACGCCATCTTTTTTGATCGCGGTGGCAAGGACGCTGTGAGGTAATCGGCTGGCGGCAAAACGAATCAGTCCGCCGGCGTACCAAGCCAGGTCCAGCAAACACCCGCCACCGAGCGACGCGTCCAAACGATGGTCGTCGGATTGAAAGGGTTGGTAAAACGAAACAGCCGCACTGATGTGGCCGATCTTGCCCAGCCGTCCCTGATGTAGCAATTGGGCGATGGCGTCGGTCCTAGGATGATGCAACCACGCGGTGGCATCCAACCACCGGACGCCATTGGCATCGGCTGCGGCCGCGATCTGCCTCGCTTGCGGTGTGCTGACGGCCAGCGGTTTTTCGCACAATACATGCTTGCCCTGCTGAGCGGCTGCGATCGACCACTTTGCGTGCATCGATGGCGGCAGCGCCACGTAGACTGCATCGACATCGTCACGTTCAATTAACTCTTGGTAGCCTGTGACTGCGGTTGCGATTCCATATTGATCGGCGTACCAGCGCGCTCGCTCGGTCGTGCGACTGGCGATCGCAGTCACGGCGACGTCATCGGTCGATTGCAGGTCGGCCACCAATCGGCGTGTGATGCGGCCGGTTCCTAGGATGCCAAAACGTGTCGTAGAGGTCATGCAGAATCAAGTTGTGGATCAAAAGAACAAAGTGCGGCATGCTCGCAACGCCGCTTAGACCGGAACGGACACTCGCTCGAGCAATTCATTGATTTGGTTTTCGACGCTGGTCCGTTCGTTGCCTTGCAGCAGTCCTTGCGACAGAACGCGGTGAGCCAGCACGGGAGCGGCGAGCTGTTTGATGTCGTCGGGTGTTACAAAATCGCGGTCTTCGGTGACCGCCCGAGCTTGACAGGCACGGTAAAAACTGAGCGCCGCCCGTGTGCTGACGCCGATCTGAAATCCATCGTGTTCGCGCGTGATGTGAACGATGTTCAACAAGTAGTCAACCAGTTGGTCGTCAAAGTTCACGTGTCGGACCGCTTGCTGTGCATTGCAAATGTCATCGGTACTCACGCACGCTGCCAATGTGTCGACCGGCTCGCCATCGCGATGCGTTGCCATCACTTGACGTTCGCTTTCGCGATCGGGATAGCCAATTGAAGTGCGCAATAGAAAACGGTCCATCTGACTTTCGGGCAGCACGTACGTGCCTTCGAAGTCAAACGGATTTTGAGTTGCGACGACGATGAACGGGCTCGGCAGCAGATGGGTCTTCCCATCCACACTGACTTGACCTTCGCTCATGGCCTCCAGCAACGCACTCTGGGTCCGCGGTGGAGCACGGTTGATTTCGTCTGCCAATACGACGTTTGCAAAGATAGGACCGCGGCTGAATTGAAATTCACGTGTATCGCTGCGATAGATCATGCTGCCGGTGATGTCGCTGGGCAACAAATCCGGCGTAAATTGCAAACGCGCAAATTGACCGCTGACACTTTGGGCGAGCGCTTTGGCGGCCAATGTCTTGCCAACCCCCGGTACGTCTTCCAACAGCACATGCTCGCCAGCCAGCAGAGCGATGACGATTAACTGAACGACATCGGGTTTACCCAGCACGACGCGTTGGATGTTTTCACGCAGCAAGCGAGACGTTTGATAGGCTTGCTGGGTCATCGAAATGGCGTTCCCGAGATTCGGCGGCGTGGGCGGGTTCAATGACAAGTGGAGAAAGCGGGGAGGCGGCGGCCTCGGCGGAGGGCGTCAGCGGGTCAGGATATCAGCGGGTCAGGATATCAGCGGGCAAGGATTTCAGCGTGAAAGGATGTCAGCGTGGTAGGATGTCAGCTTGGCATGGAGTTGCAGCGGGGCGTCAACTGGTTGCCCGCGGTGACATTCATTCAGCTATTCAGCGGTCCCAAAACGAACGGTTTCTTATGCTAACTGACGATCCGGCGATGTTCTATCCCGCACAATGTGTCGACAAACCGGACCCCGAGCGCCAAGA
>JABDKS010000104.1 GCA_013002105.1 Pirellulaceae bacterium
AGCCTACTGTTACTGCAAGCAGGGCGGATATCGCGCGACAAAATCAGAAACGGTGAGTACAGCACGACCCAAAAAGAACCTTCAATCCCTGGGTCCTGGCCTACGAGAAAACTAAACTTGCTCTAGCCCCGATTGCCTTCGGAAGGAACCGCGGCTACCCGAATTGCAAAACACAGCGTTCTGTTTCCAAATTGTCGCTGTCCACCTAGGCAGACTAGGCGGCCGGAACACTTGCGAAGAGTCAGCTCCAGCGATGAGCGCGTCCGATCAGGCGTTCCATATCGGCGAAGTACTCGGGATACGTCTTGCCTGTACATGCAGGATTGAGCACCCGTACGCCGCTGACCCGCAAGCCGGCCAACGCAAGACTCATCGCCATGCGGTGATCGTGATACGTCTCCAAGGTTGCCCCGCAGATCCCCGCACCGTCCGCACCGCTGGGTGGCACAATCGTCAGGCCGTCATCGTATTCTTGAACGCTGGCACCAAGTTTACGTAATTCGGTTGCCAGGTCGCCGATGCGATCCGTTTCCTTGTAGCGATTATGGGCGACACCACGGACTCGGGTCGGTCCACTAGCGAACAGCGCCACGACCGAAAGTGTTTGCACCGTGTCGCTGATCGCATTCATATCAATATCGATCCCCATGGATGCACGTCCACGAACACGAATCGCATCGTCGTTGTAAGTGACCTCGCAGCCCATTTGCTGCAATACTTCACAGAATCCAACATCGCCCTGAATGGCCCCGCGGGATAATCCCTCGACTGTGACGTCACCACCGCTGATGGCCGCTGCGGCCCAAAAGTAACTCGCTGCGGACGCGTCTGGCTCGATTTGGTACTCGACTGCGCGATACCCGCTGCCGTCGATCTCAACCGCCAAGGTCGGCTTATCGGCCGAACCCAAATCGTCCATCGTGACGTTGGCACCGAAGGATTCCATGACGGTGGCGGTCATATCAACATAGGGCCGCGAAACCAATTCACCGACCACATTGATCGTCGTGCGCCGATTGGATGCGTTCGCGATCGGCGCGGCCATCATCAGTCCGCTCAGATATTGGCTGCTGACACCCCCGGCGACTTCGATTGTCTCGCCGGACCATCCATCCGATTGGATCAACACGGGCGGGCATCCACCGGGCGAATCCGCACGAAGGGTCCCCGATTGAATCGGGGCCAGGGCATCCACCAAATCCGCGATCGGGCGTTCATGCATCCGCTGCACGCCATGCAGGCAATAGTGACCACCACCCGCAGACAAGGCGGCGGTCAGAAAACGAATCGTGGTCCCACTATTGGCAATGAATAAGTCCAAACGAGGATCCTTGGCCGACAATTCGCGGCGACCACTCGTGTCCACGCTCAGTCGCCTGCCACCGTCGGTGACCTCCACTGTCACCCCAATCGAACGGATCGCCTCGATCATCACCTCGGTGTCTTCGCTACGCAGTGCCCCGGTGAGCAAAGAAACTCCGTCGGCAAACGACGCGCAGATCAGCGCACGGTTCGTGAGACTCTTGCTACCGGGCGGTCGCACCGAACCCACCAGCGGTCCTCCGGGAACAAATTCCACTGCCGGATCGGCTTGAGCCCGACCGGAATCATGCTGATTGGCGTGGTGCTGATGGGGGGAGGAAGTCGGTTTGGACATGTTCCAGTTAGTCAGTGATATAAGTCGGCTCCACTGCGACCGACACATCCTGATTTGGAATCGCCAGGGCTCCAACGATCATCACGGCCAGTGTGATCGTGTGAACCAACCAGACGTCGTCACAGTTGATGACGGTTCGCAAGGTGACAATGGTAATCACCACCAACGTCAACAAAAACTGACGTTCCGCTCGCCGTGCCGCCTCGCCCTGACGCACCTTGCTCCAAACGAGCGACCAGATGCCCAGCAGAGGGAGCACAATAACATCCACCATCGAGACAAGTTGGGGAAGATCGGTCATTTGTTGGGTCTCCAGAAGGCATCGGCATTGCGGGACGATTTGCCCACACCGGGAACTAGCGGAGTCTCGGTGGCGGGCATATCGCTTGTCGCATTTGCCCTCCCGGCGGCGAAAGGCGGACTTGAGTAAATCCAGGCAGATTTTGCGAAAAGTTGTGGTGCAGATACCTCCCGCGTTGTCCCCAGGGGTCGGAATCGGGGGCAACTGAGACTGTCCAAGCGACCGCTTGGTTAATCGTCAAAGCTTTCCTCAAGCTACCAACCTGCCTAACCGATACTAACCGATAACCGCTGATTGGCCCCTCGTGAACGCTCACATGGCGTGCGAGCCAACTCTGCGGCGCTCACAACGCAATTTTCTGAACTGGATTGCCGCTCACGCGAAATCACGATCATGATACAAAACGACTTAGCCCAATTCGCCAGTGCCCTCTCGGTTGCGGCTCGATGCCTGATTGTCGCAACACTCTTGTTCGCCGTCGGTATCCTCTCAGGGTGTCGCCTGTGTGATACGAGCGAAGACTTGGCCTATCCAGCTTACGGCGGTGCTTGGCAGCGAACCGTCCGCGACAGCGGTCGTGTCGGCAGTCTGTTTGATCCTGCCGGTGCGCGAGCCTCGGAACTGGTCAGTCGCGAAGCCCCCATTACGGCAGATGAATTAGAGCGAAGTCGTCGGGAAGAAGAGGACAAGGCCGATCGACCATCGGATGAAACCGACGATGAGGACCCCGAATCAAGTGCAAGCGACGATCCGATGGATCTTGGTCCCGATCAAAATGACGGTACACCCAATTTAGATCCATCCGATGACTCGCCGAGTGATCCGGAATTGGAAGATCGAAAACGAAAATTGCGCGATCAAGACCTGGAAGACATCAAGATCATTCCCGGTGACGCGCTGCCGCCGTTGATGCGTTAGTAACCTAAAATGACTTTTATAAGGGACGCGGTAGCAAGTTGGTCCGCACCGGCAACGTCCCACAGTGGTAATCGTGACGACGATGGAATCTGTGACTCCCGTGACATCGACGATAGTTCGTCTCGCCGGAACCCTGAAACCACTTGTCCGAAAAGCCCCCGAATTCTCAATGGCTGGTGGGGAGGATTCAAGTGATCGCGATTCGTCACTCGTATTTGCGAACTCTTGAGCCCTGTCCACTTTCATCGACCTGCTGCCTGACATAGGCTGCAGATAGCCACGTAAAGCTTCTTTGAACGCCCGGTGACCGATACGATGAACGATCTGCGCAACTTCGTCCGCGAAATTCCCGACTACCCCAAGCCGGGAATTCTCTTTCGTGACATCACACCGATGTTGACCAATCCCGGCGCCCTGCAAAGAGCATCGGACGCAATCGCGGCACCGTTCTTGGACAAGAAGATTGACATCGTCGCCGCGGCGGAAGCCCGCGGGTTTATTTTCGCCGCGCCGATCGCACTGAAATTAGGTGCCGGCTTTGTACCGATTCGCAAACCGGGCAAGCTACCTTTCAATTTCCATTCGTTCGCATACGAATTGGAATATGGTACCGACGAACTGCAGGTCCACGTCGACGGCGTCCAACCGGGGCAGAGAGTGATCATTGTTGATGATCTGTTGGCCACCGGAGGCACGATGGAAGCTTGTTGTCGGCTACTAGAAAAGTGCGATGCCGAAATCGTCGGCTGCTCGTTCTTGATTCATCTGGTACCACTGGGCGGCGAAGAAAGATTGAATCCGTATCCGGTCCACTCGGTATTGCGATACGAACAAGATGACGACGAAACCGAGCTGAGCATTCAAAACTGAATCAGCCACCGACGGTGACTACCGCGTCATCCCGCTGACTTCGGAATCGGCTGTGTCGATCATCCAGTGAAACGCTTTTTGAATCTTGCTGGATGTTCCCAGGCGGTCACCAAGACCGGGCATTGCCATGGCACAAAACAGCATCAACACGAAACCGGCAAAAAACAGATGAGCGTTCGACTCACCTGCTTTCCCACTGCCAATTCTCGGCATCCATGACGATTTGATCCGCTCAGGCGGTGTCAGGTCGTCTACTTGGCACATCCCGACGTGGGCAAAGCCGTTGTCGATCTCCGCGATGCGTTTCACCGCGACCACGACATGGGTGGAATCGAATTTCATTCGATACGTCTTTCCGACACGCAACTTTTTTGCATGTCGATTCTGCATCAACAGCGTGTAGCTATTAATGGACTTCTCGAACACTGACGCGCGAAGATTGCCCCATCCGTATTTGATGCGTGCTGCACTTTTCTTCGCGTCGACCGAACAGCGATAAAATTCTCGTGCATCATGGTCTTCTTGCTGTTGGACGCCGTACATGATCTGTGTCTCGGGTGGAGGAAACAATTCATCTCCAACACATTGCCATGACTGTTTTGGCAATTCGCAGAGATATTAAAAAGCGTACGCGAGAAAATGTCTTCGTGATTCAAACCTTGCCAAATCAGCAAACTCGTCGCCAATTACCTGCCTTTCCAGGTCGGGTTGGGCGTGTTGTGACGGTGATGGCTACAAAAGGCGATATCGGCCAACGCGTCCGGAAGCCTGGACGAGTGAGTAGGGACGGTCGATTTGGTGGACTTTGCGGCATAGTCGGATTGAACCCGATTTAACTGTTAGGACTGGTCGATGGTAGGAGAGGCTGCCGCCTGTCGGTGCGCAGTGAGCTCCCTTCAACATCGACTCGCGCACCCCAATTCAATGCGACGCCTCGGAACATCCCTCGCCTGCTGGTCGATCTTCGCTTGCTGTATTGCGAGCAATGCGCCGGGTCAACAGCCTCCAGTGCCGACGACGACCACTCCGCGGGCACTCAAGGATGCGCTGCGTGTCGCTCTGATGCGATCGAACAATGACGATCTACTGTCCGCAGCGGATGACGACCTGTTGACCGATGATTTGCATGCAGGTGCGGTTGCCGGCGGTAACGCGGAGGGCGATCTGTTAGATCAAGGATTCCATGGTGACGACCTCCTGGGCGGTGACACATTGTCGCCGCATAGTTCAGGGATCGATGTTGACCCACTCTCCAATTTGGGTCCGCATGCTTCGGCCGCTCCGCTTGCTCCAGGCAAGGATCCCCACGAAGACCTTTGGACGGAGGACTGTTATCCGTCCGCTGAATCGTGCCGACAATGCCACCCGGTTCAATATGAACAATGGCGTGGCAGCGGCCATGCTTACGCGTCCATCTCGCCCATGTTCAATCGATTTGAACAGTCGATGCAGGAGTACACCAAAGGCACGGTCGGTCATTTTTGCCAGCGATGCCACTCGCCAGTGGGCACCCAGCTAAAAATCCCGCGGGCGGCAAGTTTGTTGGAAGCCCCGCCGGTGGTGCGTGAAGGCGTAACGTGTATCGCCTGCCATCGCGTGAACGAACATTATTGGCGAGGCAGCAACGGCGACCGACGGATCGAACCGGGCAACATTCACATGCCGGTTCGTGGCACGAGCAACGGTCAGGGTGTCGCAAGCGCAGTCGCCCGGGCCAATGAACTGAAATTGAAATTGACGCCTGATCCAACGCTACCGGGTCAGCCGATGCACAACGGTTCGAAGTTTTTTCAGCCGCTGACCAACAGTGACCTTTGCGTCTCCTGCCACCAAGTGGCCGTTCACCCGGGGATCTGGTTAGAGGTCGTTCACTCGCAGTACCGCAACGGTCCGGCCGCCAAACGTGGCGTGACTTGCCAACAATGTCACATGGGCGCAGTTCCCGGTAAAGCAGACGGTTACGAACAGGGTCACATCGCGGAGATCAGCGGCAAGCCCTTCGGACTGCCACGCAAACGGTCCAACCACGGATTCTGGGGCCCCGGGTATTCGATCGCACATCCCGGCGTGTTTCCGCACAATCCCGACGCGCGCCGATACACACCGCGTCAATGGATGTCATTTGATTATCGTGCGGGATGGGGCACGGATGCCTTTGAGCAAACCGTTTCGTCAACCGCCGCCTTTCCTGCTCCTTGGGACACCACCGACGATCGCCGTGACGCGCGTCGCATCGTCGATGCAAATCTGGCCAAAGTGCAAGAAAAGCGGGCGTCGGCAATTATGACCTACAACGCTGCCTTAGAAATTGGCAAGCCGATTTTCTATAACCGCCCGCAAGCCGGCGATGGCCTGAAGATCGGATTCAAGGTCAGCAACAAAAGCGACGGTCATAACATGCCAACCGGGTCGTTGGGCGCGCAGCCGCAACTCTGGCTCAATGTCGCCCTGATCAATCCCGATGGAAAACGTGTTTGGGAAAGCGGATATCTAGATCGCAACGGTGATCTGGCCGACATGCACTCGACCGAAGTCGCGTTGGGCCGCATTTCACGTGACAAAGATCTTTTTAACTTGCAAACCAAGTTTTTGATCAACAACGGATTGCGTGGCACTGACCGCGAAGCAGCGTTGCCGATCAATTTCAGTGTCGATCCACTGCCATTTCTCCGGCCCGGTGCTGTACCGGTGAGCGTATTGAATCATCCGCCATTGATTCGTATGGAAGCGCACTCGATCGCGCCGCTGGACCACCGCATTGCCAAGTACAAGATCCCAGCTGCAGCATTTTGCAAACCGGGTCCGTATCGAATCAGTGTGCGTATGCGTAGCCGAAACGAGCCGATCTATTTCATGCGGCAAATTGGATCGACGCCCGACATGATTCGTCGCATGAACGAAAACATGCTGGATCTTCGCCCAAGCAGCCACACATTCTGGGTGAAGTAGCCAGTGACTAGTCCACCCACGACCGACATGAGACCAACACGCTTGCCGCTTGCCGCTGCAAGTGTTCGCCGTGCTGCGGGTTGGTCGGCCACTTGGTCACCCACGCGAATGCGGCGAATGCGTTTGCTGGGGTGGGTCATTGGTATCAGCGCTGTGGGTTCGATCGTGGGCGCCGCGGAGCTGGCCTCCGAATCCGACACGGTTTCATCGGACCGGACAGCTAATGTCGCGTCATCGAACGCCAAACCTTGGGTACCATCGCCGAACTGGCCGCCCACATCTCTGTCAGCAGCGATGCAACCGGCGGTGGAGACAGGACAGGACAACCAATTGCCGATTCGCGAGCCCGCGAGTGCGCCGCTGCCCTCCGCAAATCTTCCATCCAGCACCGGTCGCTGGAACCAGTTCGCAATCAGCCCGTCGGTCGCAATCAGCCCGTCTGTCGCAACGTCACCGTCTGTCGCCACGTCACCGCCTGTCGCAACGTCGCCGCTTGTCGCAACGAATCCGACGGTCGCAATCACACCGACGGACGCCAGCCTGACGACTCCAAGCGTCTTCAGCACGCCGGCGTCTAACACGCTTCCGCAGATTGATTTTTCGCAGTTGATTGGGTTCACCGATCCTGGCACATTGGTCCATCCAGCCAGTTCACCCGACAACGGGTTCATCGGCACACCTGAATCGATCATCACACAGTCGCCGATGCCGTTGCCACAAGGCCTATCGTCGCCGAGCGACTGGAGCGATCACCAGGCAACCATCGGACCGCATCCAAATCGCTCCATTGGATTTGATTCGCCCAATCAGCGGCCTGCGGCATATCACTACAACGATTTTTCGCCCACACCGGTCGACAGCGCGTCCCTGCAGACCAGTGGTGGCCGAGAAGCTTGGGTTTACGATTCCAAACGTGACGTACCGACGCAACGTCCGTGGGTGCAATGGCCACGCGAATGGTACGGCGACGGAATCACACCGCGGGGCATCAACCTGTTTGGATCGAAGAATTTGGTGCGGCCCAAATTCTATGTTTATGGCGACTACCGTACCGCCATCGCTGCCGGTCGCAATGCGGCAGGTCGAACCGACAATTGGGCACATCGGTTGAACTTGGATTTGGACCTGCAACTGACCGACACCGAACGACTCCACGCATTCGTCGGTCCGCTGGACAATGGCGGAAGATTCACACGCTGGCAACTCGTCGATGACGATCTTCAGTTTCGCGAAGAAATCAATTTCACACCCGCGACCGGCTACTTCGAAGGCGACTTGGGGGTCCTGATGGGAGCAGCTCACAATCGCACATCGCCGATGGAGCTGCCATTTACTGCGGGATTGGTGCCACTGCTGTTCCAGAACGGAGTTTGGATGGAAGACGCGGTGTCGGGCGCCGCATTCGCCCTCCCTGCCAGGCACAGTCGTCTGTTGAACATCTCCAACCTGGACGCGACCTTCTTTGCCGCGTTTGACGAAGTCAACAGTGCCGCTTTCCAAAGTGACAGTGCGGCCCAGGTATTCGGCACAGCTTGGTTTATCGAAGCCTACGGAGGCTATATCGAAACCGGCTACGCCTACTTGAACGACCGAAACAACGATGATCGTGATTATCACAACGTCACCGCAAGTTACACACGGCGGTATCTCGATCGAATCAGCAACAGCGTTCGCGTGATCGTCAACTCGGGACAAGACGGAGCCAGGGCTGACCGTACTGCCGACGGTGTCCTGTTGTTGGTCGAGAATAGTTGGATCACGGCTAAACCGCTCACGGTGGTTCCCTACGCCAACGTGTTTGTCGGTTGGGATCGCCCGCAATCGGTCGCGCGAGCCGCCGGATCAGGCGGAATTCTACGCAACACGGGCATCAATTTTGACACCGACGGACTCAACGGATTCGCCACGTTGGACACCAGTGGTAGTGATACCGCCGGCGGTGCGGTCGGCATCGATTTACTGGGCGATTGCTTGGACAAACAGCTGATCGTCGAAGCCGCTTATCAGACTCCACACGGTAGTCTGAATCCAAACGTACCGGACGATCAGTTTGCCATCGGGTCGCGCGCACAAGTCAGTCTCACCAACGCGACGCTGCTGCGAATGGATGTCATGTACGGCTGGCGTCGTGGGCTCAGCGACGTCTATGGCACGCGGATGGAATACCGCTGGAAATTCTGATCTGATCCGCGGCACTCACTACGCTACATCACACCGCGTCTGGGTGAATCACTGATTCGACGCTGGGCGGATCACTGATTCGATGCTGCGACCAGAAGTCCGATCGCGATGCCGGACAACACGACCGCACCGATCCCTAGTTTGATGATGTTCGACTTGGTGGCTTCACCCTTGGCATACTGAATACCAAGGACGATCAGTGCCCCGCAACCCACCATTCCGAACGCCAACGCTCCAAGTTGCAAGAACATTTTCATTGCACTGAAATTCAGTTCCGCGTCCACTTGGTTTCTCGCGTTGACGACCAACACCGCCAGGAACGTGCCGGTACCCATCATGAAAATGATCAACGAAAGCATCCACCAGGGCATCCCAGCTTTGGCCTCCATTTCTCGCTGCAACCGATCCGCCTTGTCGATATCCGCGGCGGCTTTGTCCAACGCCATCGTTCCGTGGTCGATATCGACACCTGCGGTTTTATGCGCCGACATACTTTCGCCCGTCTGCGTGTGAAATCCACACTTCACACAGAAGACCGCACCAGCTGGCATTTCAGCACGACACGCCGGACAGACCGATGCGACGTTCTCACTGAAACCTTCTTCGTCGAACAAATCATCTAACGACGCGTCGCTGGCCGATGTCGCTGCGGCCTTTGCCGCTGGTTGTTTGGCAGCTGACTGTTTAGCGGCTGATTGTTTCGCGGCTGCCTCGACACGAACCGGTTTGCCGCAATCAGGACACTTGACAGCTTTGCCGGC
Organism: Pirellulaceae bacterium; assembly: GCA_013002105.1. The sequence continues at coordinate 9,638 of JABDKS010000104.1, forward strand.
CAATTCGTCTTTGACCGTCAGGGCTTTCCCACATTGGCACTTGATAGAGATAGGCATGGACGAGATCTGAACGAGGAATCAATGGCGGGTGCGAACGAAGCATTCGCTATTCTAATCGGCTCGGAGGGTCTGTCGAAAGCCGCCCAATCAACGCAACACCGACGCGGCCGCGAATTCGATCTCCCAAACCTGGGATAACCCGCCCCGATTAACCAACCCCAATTAACCGGCCCCGATTAACCAGCCTTTGTCTTCAGACGCTCGATATCGCCCTGAACCGAGTCCCGCTGTCGCTCCAGATCGTCCAATGTCTCGCGTTCTTTCTCGACCACCTGCTTTGGAGCCCGAGAGACGAAGTTCTCGTTGGACAGTTTCTGCTGCTTGCCAGTGATCTGTTTGACCAATTGGCCCAGCAATTTCTCCAATCGTGACAGTTCCGCGTCGACATCGATGAATTTTTCTAAATCAACATGAACATCGATATCGATTGACGTCAGTGCCAGTGGAGCATCCGTGGCGAATGCCTCCGCATCGGGCCCGATCGCAACGACATCGGCGCCTGCCAGCGAGCCAAAGTAGGCACGCATTGGCTCCAGCAGCGCTTGTGATGCGGCCGTACAGCGAATGCTGACCGGAACGGATTCGCGCGGCGGGATACTTTGGCTGGCACGAATCTTTCGGATCGCGCCGATCACTTCCTGAAACTCACTGAACTGACGTTCGATAGATTCGTTGTGGTGATCCTGATTGGCTTGCGGCCATTGAGCCAACATGGCAAAGGGGCCCGGCTCGGCGGGATCAGGAACGCCACGCTTGGGAGCCGCCTCGTTCAAGAATCCCCAAATCGATTCGGTAACAAACGGCATCGTCGGGTGCAACAGACGTAACAGTTGGTCCAATCCGTGTGCGACCACCGCCTGAGTGGTCGCTCGCAACTGATCGTCATTCAATCGCGGCTTGGCGATTTCGACATAAAAACTACAGAATTCGTCCCAGGCAAAGTCGTACAAGATTCGCGACGATTCAGCGAATTTGTAATGCGCAATTCCATCGGTCACCTGCTGCGTGACTGTCGATAGTCGACTGAGCAACCAGCGATCTTCCAGTGGTAGCGATTCCACATCAATCGTTTGCTCTTGATAACCGTCCATGTTCATCAGAACGAATCGCGCCGCATTCCAGAGTTTATTAACAAAGTTGCGTGCCGTTTCGAATCGTTCGCTCACCACCGGCCCACGTGGATGCGCCTTGTCCGACTCGGATTCAGCCCATTGTGTCGAAAAAACTTTTTTACACGCGGGGCACTCAATGGTTGGCAGCGAGCGATTCTTCTTGGTTTGATCAATCAATTTTTCGCAATGCGGACATTCAAACTGAACCGGCATTCGCACGTCTTGTGTCTCGGTGGCCAGTCGTGCCAAAC
>JABDKS010000140.1 GCA_013002105.1 Pirellulaceae bacterium
GAGCTGTAGCCATCGAACAGGCGGTTAATCGACTGATCGATTCACCCGAGTTCGGTCAGCATATCGCCCGCATGTGGTTGGATGTCGCGCGGTATGCGGACACGGATAGCGCGTATCGACCTGATACCAAAACGCCACACTACTTTCCATTTGCGTTCACGTATCGCGATTATGTCGTCGACGCATTCAACGCGGACAAACCGTACGATCAGTTTTTGAAAGAACAGTTTGCCGCCGATTTAATCGGGTTCGATGGCGAAGACCCGGAAATTGCCGCACTTGGGTTTTTGGGCGTCGCGCCCCATGCCACACGCGCTCAGCAAGAAACGCTGGACGATTGGATTGATGTAACCACGCGGGGGTTGATGGGGCTGACGGTCGCTTGCGCCCGATGTCACGATCACAAATACGAACCGGTTCCCACGGTCGACTATTACTCGCTGCGCGGCGTTTTCAATGCGCTCTCGCGGCCCAATCCGTTGGACGAGCAGAAGCAACCGATCCTCACTAGCTACGTCGCTTCCGATGCTGACCAAGCCGATTACAGGCGAAAACGAGCGGCGGTCGAAAAGAAGATCGCCGATAACGCAGGTAAGAAGGCCAAGAACAACAATCGATCGATCGCAACGAAGATCCGTGAAACGGAGTTAGCCGAACTGCTACTGTTTCATCCCGGCGCTCCCGGGCGTGCGATGGTCGTATTGGAGAAGCGACAAATCCCTGCGTCATTCGTACACGTTCGTGGTGACGCGGCGGCGCGAGGTGCGGATGCCCCACCGCGATTCTTGAAAATCATCGATCGCCAGCAACCGGTATTCGACGACGAAACAAGCGGACGTTTGTCATTGATCCAAAAGATCGCATCGGCGGACAATCCGCTGACGGCGCGGGTGTACGTCAACCGCGTTTGGGGACACTTGATCGGTTCACACCTTGTCGCAACGCCGTCTGATTTTGGCTTGCAAGGTGACCGGCCGTCGCATCCAGAATTGCTGGACTGGTTGGCTGATGATTTCATTCACCATGGTTGGTCGACCAAACGACTGGTACGCCAGATCGTGTTGACAGAGACGTTTGCCCAAAGCAGTCAGCACGAAGATGCCAAGGCGGAGATTGACCAAAACAATCGGCTGTTGTGGCGTGCCAATCGGCGGCATTTGTCGATCGAGGCGTTGCGTGACAGTGTACTGGCGGTTTCGGGGCAATTGGACCGTCGTCCCGGCGGGCACCCGGCACCGCTATGGGGAACCAATGCCACACCCCGGCGAACGTTGTACGGTTATATCAATCGGTTCAACCTCGACCCGACACTGCGCGCGTTCGATTTTCCCACACCGATGCAAAGTCAAGGTTTTCGCGGCGAAAGTATCGTTGCGCCACAAGGTTTGTTTTTGATGAATTCGCCATTTGTGATCGAGCAAACTAGAGCGATGACTCAGGCCGACGCGTTTGCCAATTTGGCGACGGACGAAGATCGGATTAGCTATTTGTTCGCACGGATTCTGCAGCGCCAGCCCGCGGCACCGGAGATCGAGCGGATCAACAAGTACCTGCAATTACAGCAGAGGATTCAGGAGGTGTCGAAATCAAAGAAGTATCAACTCGATGGTTGGCCGATGATCGCTCAATCATTGATGATGAGCAACGAATTTCAATACGTGGACTGATTCATGACAATGTACGCACCTTCGCGACGAGAACTCCTGCAGTCGACATCATTGGGCTCACTGGCATTGGCCGGCTTGCTCGGACAAAGCAGACCGCTGCGCGCCGCGTCGCCCTTGGTCGACGATTCGCCACTACTGCAAAAAGATCCGCATTTTCAGCCGAAGGCCAAGCGGATCATCCATTTGTTTATGAACGGCGGCCCGTCGCAAATGGATACGTTCGACCCGAAACCAGAATTGAATCGGCTCAACGGGCAACCATTGCCCGATTCAGTCCAAAAACAACTTCAGCCGGTGCAGCGAAATCGGGCCGGTGAGGTTTTCGGTTCGCCGTTCGCGTTTGCCAAACACGGCGAAAGCGGACTGGAGATCAGCGAACTTTTTCCCAATGTCGCCAAACATGCCGACGAACTTTGCGTCGTGAAATCCATGCAGGGCGAGATTGCCAATCACACACCTGGATTGCTGTTGACCAACTGTGGGCATTCGACTCTGCCGCGACCGAGTCTGGGATCTTGGTTGCTGTATGGGTTGGGAAATGAAAGTGACGAATTGCCGGGATTCGTTGTGCTGTGTCCACGCGGTTTGCCGACCGCGCAATCACGCAATTGGACCAGTTCTTTTCTACCAGGCGTCTATCAGGGGACGCACATTGATACAGAAACTCGTAACGGCCAATTGGTTCCCAATTTGACTCGGGACGATGTGCCGCCGGGGTTGCAACGCGGTCAAATTTCCCTGGCACAGTTTCTCAATCGCCGTCACGCGGTCCAACGACCCGGCGATCAACGGCTCGAAAGCCGTATCCATTCGATGGAGCTGGCGTTCAGAATGCAGTCGGCCGGCACCGACGCGTTCGATCTGAATCAAGAGCCAGCGCATGTTCGACAGATGTACGGTGATACCGTCACCGGACGAAATCTGTTGGTCGCGCGACGTTTGGCCGAACGGGGTGTGCGATACATTCAGTGCTATCACGGTGCCGGACAGCCTTGGGATAATCATGGTTCGATTGTTCGCAACATCACGCGGTTGTGCAGCGAATCGGATCAGCCGATTTCCGCGTTGCTGACCGATCTGAAACAACGCGGTATGTTGAAAGACACGCTGGTGATTTGGGGCGGTGAAATGGGACGGACGCCGACCGTTCAGAAAATCAAAGATCCCACCAAAGTCGGACGCGACCACCATATCGATGGTTACACGATCTGGATGGCGGGCGGCGGAATCCGTGGCGGGATGTCCTACGGTGCTACCGATGAATTGGCGATGAAGGTGGTGCAGGACAAAGTCTTGCTGCACGACTTACACGCCACGATCCTGCATCAGATGGGTTTTGATCACAAACGCCTGACCTATCGATACACCGGGCGGGATTTCCGATTGACCGATGTCCACGGTCGCGTCATACACGAACTCTTGGCCTAACGAGGCGAATGTTTTGATCCCATGTGTCCGCCGCAGTGGCTCAGTGATCGTTCTTGGCTGGTTGCTATGTGGTAGCGGGTTTTGCCAAGTCATCGAGCCGGAGATGGTTCATTTGCGATCGACCGATGATCGTGAGTGGTCGGAGTTTCCGCAGCAGCCCGACGCCGCGTCGCTGAAACGCGAGTTCACGGCAAAAGAGAACGTGATTCCCTATACGTTGTCGCTGCGTCAGCAAGACGTCAAACAGTCATGGCAGATTCGGATCAACGACAAAGTGATTGGCCGGCTCGTCAGCCACGAGGCCGACTTGATCACCGACGTTGTGATTGGACCGAAGACTCTGGTGGATGGATCGAATCAGTTGGAGATCATTCAGACAGGCAAAAAAGACGGCGATGACATCCGCGTCGGCGAGATCGAAGTTTTGTCGCTACCGCCGTTGGACTTGCGTTATCAGTCGCATGTGTTGGTCGACATCCAAGACGAAAATCAACGGTTGGTCCCCGGCCGAGTGACGTTGGTGGATCAACGAGGCGTCTTGATGCCGGTTTCGATCGACCCCAACCACTACATGGCCGCACGTGAGGGTGTGATCTACACAGCGACCGGAAAGGCAAGGTTCGGTGTCGCGCCCGGCAAGTACCGTTTATTTGCCGGTCGTGGATTCGAATTTGGTGTCGACGCCGCGGAAGTCGATGTTCAGGCGGGACAACAAGTCAAGCGTACGCTGACGATCCGACGCGAAGTCGACACGACGGGATGGGTCGCCTGCGATACGCACATTCATACGTTGACGCACTCGGGGCATGGTGATGCGTCGGTGGACGAACGGATAGTGACTTTGGCGGGCGAAGGAGTCGAACTACCCATCGCCACCGACCACAACAAACACATCGACTATCGCCCAATTCTGGCTGAGTCGAAAATGAAGGACACCGGCGTCGAACGTTTCTTTACACCGGTGATTGGAAACGAAGTGACCACCAAAGTCGGGCACTTCAATGTATTCCCGGTCGCGTCATCGGATGTGGAGATTCCGGAATTCAAGTCGGATCAATGGACGCAGCTCTTTGACGACATCTATTCGACACCGGATGTCCGAGTCGCGATCTTGAACCACGCACGCGACATCCACGGCGGTTTCCGTCCCTTTTCGCCTCGGCATCACGTCTCGCTCAGCGGGCAGAATCTGGATGGATGGGATCTGCGGGCCAACGCGATGGAGATCATCAACTCCGGTGCCACGCAAAGCGATCCGCTGGAGTTATTTCGCGATTGGTGCGGGTTGATCAATCGAGGGATCGAGATCACGCCGGTCGGCTGTAGCGATTCGCATGATGTGGCCCGCTACATTGGTGGGCAAGGTCGCACGTATATTCGGTGCGACGATCATGATCCTGCAAACATTGACGTGCAGCAGGCAGTCGACGCCTTTCTGGCAGGCCGCGTCATCGTCAGCTACGGATTGATGGCGGATGTTATCGTCAACGACGAATTCGGTCCCGGCGATCTGGTGCCTGTCGAGGCGAAGCGGTCGGTAAGCGTCCAGGCAACCATTCGCGGCCCAGAGTGGACTGATGCCGATTCGGTACAGTTGTATGTCAACGGGCAATTGGTCGATCAATCTGCGCTCGATTCCGCGACTCGTGCAGAGGGCGTGATCGGTGAAGCAACCTTTTCGATCGATCCACGGCGTCTGCCCCATGATGGATGGGTCACGGTGGTCGCGCTGGGTGATGGAATTCGTGCTCCCTATTGGGCGATGGCGAAGCCGTATCAGCCCGATTCACCGGATTTTCATCCTGTCGCATTCAGTTGCAGCGGTCCCATTCGGCTAGACGTGGACGGCGACGGACGATTCAGTTCAGCAAACACATACGCCAAAAAAATCGTGGAGTCGTGCAACGATGATTTGCCATCGTTGGGCCAGCAATTAGCAAAACATGACCCGTCGGTTGCGATCCAAGTGTTGGCGAAACTGCAGAACGCAGCTAATGATGCCGAAGCCGATTCGCAGCCAAGTCTTGATGTCGGGTCCAATGATTTTGCCAAGATGATCAGTCAATTACCCGCCCCGATTCGCGACGCCGTGAACCGGTATCGCCGTGATCGTCGTGATAGCGAAATCGCTCGCGTAGAAGCTCGCGAGTAGTCATTCTTGGGGCTGTGGTCGGGCAAATGGGGACTACCGAGGCGATCCGCCCCATCACAGTTTCGCTGATTGGGATGAATCGGTAGCCAATTCTTGATGTTCGAGCCCGAATAGCCTTTCGAGTGGCCGAGGCGCACGCGCATCACGATTTATCGGATCCATGGGAATCCAATTGGCTGGGATTTTCCATATTTGATCGGCACGGCAGTTGCTTGATACGACGTTGTTGCCTTTTATGAGCAACGTTTGAAAGGACGGATGATTGACCATTTTTGGGGTCGTCACGAGGTCGTGGGTTCCTGTAATAAGGCGACCACTTCACTGATCGATCCCCTGTGTTTTCACAAACACAGGCAATTGTTGGTTGTGAAACTTTTCACAACCTGAGCGATCAGTTTGGAGGACTTTGTATGTCACAAGAGTCTTTTTTCTACGCGTTACCTACTGGGGACAGTGAAACCGACACCGTTGCGTTTGCACCGGTGCCTCAGGTAAGGAGCGAGACCATGGAAATGATGCAAAAACGATGCTCGCGCGACCTGCGAGTGATAGAGCGAATCCAGACCGTGCTGAAGGTTCACGAGCAGTTGCGGCAATACGCGACTGCCGTCCAAGTCAGCATTGAGAATACGGTGATCGTGCTTCGAGGCGAATTGCCGTCGCGTGATCTAAAACAGGCGTTGGTTCCCGCGGTGCGTCAAGCAGGCGTGTTGGGCCAAGTCAGCAACTGTGTTCAGGTCTACGCCTAGCGTCTGGCCAAGTGTGTAGCGGTGTCATCGCCACAGGCGGATGATCCGTGTACCGGTGGATCGAATCTACAACGGTGAAGTCGTTGAACACTCCAGCCCAGGGCGTTGCCGGGGCTAGGTTGTGATGTGCTTTCAGGTCGAGACGTGGTGTCGGGTTCTCAGAATCCGCTACGGCGTTGCCCGGCGGGATGATAGATCGCTCGTCGGCGGTGCGAACCACCGCAACGAACGCACACCCGTTGTTCACACGATCCGAATCACTGATCTTTGTGCTTGAGCATCAACTCACTGGAATAGGCCAGCACATCGACGGCAATGTCGGCGACGATCGTTCGACCTTTGGCAAGCCACGCGGCGGCAAACGACCAGACTGCGATCCATTCCATCCAAAACAGGAAATTGTATTGGTTGAATGTTTGTTTCCAATCGTCGGGCAACCAAAACAAATAGCCGCCCATCGTGACGATGCTCAATAAAATCACCACACCGCTCATGCGATAAACAAAATTTCGCTCGCGTACGTGCGGTTCTTCTTCACGCACCGAATCACGCGGAAAGTGATAAAGCGAATAAAACGCGAGTGTCAAAAAGAAAACACCGCCGCTGAAAGTGTGGATGTAGCCGACCATCGATTTTTGAACCAACGGGTCGCTGGCATAATCCAACGGAAACAGCGCGACACCCAAGGCGGACGCACAACCTAGATTGGCGGTCCAATTTTCGACGGCGTCGTATCCGCGATAACAGAACAAGAAAATACCGATAGCGCAAAGGGTTCCAACGAACACATCTCGCAGCGCCGTATGGTAATAGCTACTCATGTTGTTCTGGATTTCGATTCCGAACACCAGCCATCCGACCGGTCCCAGTGCGATCGGTAACAACAACCCACTCATGCCGATCGCTCGACGAATGCCCAGATAGGACATGACCAGCGTGTTGGGATGATCGGGCAGTGAGTGATTCACGTTGGCTGTCTAAGTCGCGGGGAGTGCGTTGTAGGCCTCCCGCACGACCGCTTCGCCATGCGATCGCTCAAGTCGCCGAATGGTGAAATGGGCACGGGCCAGATCTTGGTAGTGGTCGATGAAGTAGCTGTTGATCAAAGCACCGCCGACAGCACCGATCACGGGGATTGCTTGGGCCGCCAGTTTTTCGCTGACCACCAATCCGAATCGTTCACCGATCTTTGCCACCAGTTTCACCAATGGCGGCGCGGTGGTATTCGTCACGCCATGTTTGACGATGTGCTGTGACGCATCACGAATCTGTTTTGCCATCGCGGCGCGAACCGCGAAATACCCAATCTCGGTCTGGTCATCGACGGCTTGCTGCTTGCCCGGGTCGAGTGCGAAGACTTCCAGGCAGGCGAGCCGCGAACGGACATCACTCAAATCCTCGCCCTGGCTACGGGCGATGTCGGCGACACTGCGCAGAATCAGCACGGTCGACACCGGCAGTTCGGCTGCCACGGTGATACCGCCCAACGCTCCTCCGGCGGCGCCGCTGATGCCCGCCATCAATTTGTGTCTCATCAGCTTTGGTTTGGCGTCCGCATCGGTTTCGTCACCGAGTGTTTTTAGCGCAACGTCCAAGGCGACGGTCAGTGATTTTTCGATCGCCGAGTGCACCAGTCCTTCGGCCGCGTTGGGCAGCATTTTCAGGCTAGCGGTAATCGGCGTCCCAATCAGTTCGGTTAACCGATCGGCGATGCCGTGATGTTCCAAAATACGTTTCGCTTCGCGCAATTCGTCCAGCGATTCGTCAGGCAGATTGCCGTCAATCAATTCAGCGTCCGTCATGTCATTGCATTTGGAGATAAGAAAACGTGCGTGTCCATGGTGTCGACGTCACGCCCCGCGTTTTGTCGAAAGCATTGTAACGGTACGCGGACGTTGCGTTCTACGAAACACTTTGTATTGTTGCGCGTAAATGAGCCGTCGGCCATCAGGCACCGGGTAGAGTTCGATGCCTGGATACTGACGCGTCGCGGCTCACGGTGTTGCTGGAGGTGCCACTTCGTGCGGCGTCAAATTAGTTTTCAGATCGTGCAGCGCAAAACACGGCGATGGCTTTGATCGATGCGATGTGGTTGGCTTCGGCTTCTTCGTCGGGTTTCGCTTGCTCGATCAATGCGATCGTTTCTTTGGCTCGTTTGCTCAATCGTTCGTCGTCGCTATTGGCGGCATCGCGTAATTGTTTTAGGGCGGGTTTGGCCTTGGCGCCAAAACCTTGGAGGGCGCCGGCGGCGTTGAGCGCTACCCATTTGTCTTCGCTGGTCACCATTTTGGCGATTCGATACATGGCAGCAGAATTGTAGGGATCCAATTGAGCGATGTTTCCGCATGCCCACCCGCGTACGGTCTTGCTGCTGCTACCGAGTGCCTCGGCATAACGTGCTTGCAACTCGGCGATCTGGGTGACTTGCACGCCGTGCGGGATGACTAATCTGTCGAGTGAAATATCACGACCGATGTAGATCGTCATGACAGGATGTGTGACCCAAATCTTTTCGCCCATGTCTTCACGCTGCATTCCCGCAGCGATGCCGCCGATCAATTGGAGTTTCCAATCGAATTCGACGGTTTTGGTTTGCATCAAATCGCTGGTCTCGGTCGGTCCCGGTCGCAGGACGACTTCTTTGATGTCACATTGGATCTTGACGAAGTTTTCGAGCGACTCATTAACAGCGTCGGTGTCGCCGCGAAAGAAGAAAGTTTCGTTCCCGTTGACCCAGCGGTGGTACACACGGTGGGTATCATTGATCACGGGCAAGACATTGGGCCACGATTCGTAGTTTCCGCCGCGAATCGGCTTGTTACCGAAATCCTCCATGCCCAGTGACCACGCCGGCGTTGCAGCGGCCAGGACAACGAGTACGCCGAACAAAATGACCGGGAGTTTGAATCGGGGTTTGATCACGGTGTGTCCTGTGTAGCCGTCTCGCCAGGACAGGTCCTGGCCTACGGGGGATTTCGAGAGTCAGCGAAATTGGCCGGTGGGAACCGGCCCGACGACAAGTCGACCGTTGCTGTTCGTCTCACGACTACCGGGCAATCCAGTGCGGACAGCATTCTAGACGACGCGGTCGCGTAGAATCTTAGGGGAATTCATCCCCGTTTGCACCCAAGACCGTACCCTTGCTGAGAGAGCATTGATTGTGATCCGATTTTCTTGCCGCCCGAACCGATCGGGAATCTTGTTTGTTTTGCTGGTTGTGGGGCTGTTCATCGGCCACTCACGTTCGTTGGCTCAAGAATCCGATGACAGGAACGATTTGCGTTGGTGGAAGGGGAATTTGCATACGCATTCGCTGTGGTCCGATGGAGATCAGTTTCCTGAAATGATTGCGGATTGGTACGTGCAGCGTGGATACAATTTTTTGGCCCTCAGTGACCACAATGTGTTGAGCGAAGGTGATCGATGGATGGCGGTCGATAAGGCGGTCGCACGGGCCGACGACGGTTTACTTGATCGGTACCGCGAACGGTTTGGCGAGCATTGGGTTGAAACGCGAGGAGAAAAAGGAACGGCGAAAGAACAAGTGCGGTTGAAGCCGCTCGATGAGTTTCGTGCGTTAGTGGAATCACGCGGTCAGTTCATCATGATCCCGGGCGAAGAAATCAGTGATAAGTTTGGTAGAAAACCGATCCACATCAACGCAACGAATCTTGCCGAAAAAATCGAACCGCAAGGTGGCGATTCCGTGACGGCGACTATTCAGAACAACCTGCGCGCGATCATCGAACACGAGAAACAACATGGCCGCGAAGTGCTGCCGCATGTGAATCACCCCAATTTTGGTTACGCCATCACGGCCGAAGAACTGGCTGCGGTGGCGTCGGAAAGATTCTTTGAAGTCTACAACGGGCATCCCGGAGTCAATCAGTTGGGGGACGAAACGCACGAGAGCATCGAATCGATGTGGGACAGCATCAACGCGATCCGCCGAACGGATCTGAATATCCCGCCCATCTTTGGGATCGCGACCGATGACAGCCACGAATATCACGGAAAACCCGGTTCACGCCCCGGTCGCGGTTGGGTGATGGTGCGTAGCCGCTACCTGACGCCCGAGCACTTGATCAAGGCAATGAAACGGGGTGATTTTTATGCGTCCAGCGGCGTGGTCTTAAGCGAGGTGCAGTTTGACACGGCCGAGAGGACGTTGAAGATCGAGATACCGGCGGTCGACTCGGTGACGTTTACGACGCAGTTCATCGGGACGCGGCGAGCCGCAGAGCATGTCGGTACAGCGGGTGAGGCTAAAGACGGCGAGGATGCAGGGGGCGAGGATGCAGACGACCATGACCATGACCACGTACACCCGGGCGAGGTCTTTGCGACGGTCGAGGGGCTTTCGCCGTCGTACAAATTGACCGGCGATGAGCTCTACGTGCGCGCGGTCGTGACCAGCAGCCGAGATCATCACGATCCATCCTACAAGGATCAAAAACAGCAGGCGTGGACACAGCCGGTGGGCTGGGAGTAATCATTCGTCGTAGCGCGGACCATCTCTTACTTCGTTGTCCTCGCGGGCAACGCACTAGCGGACTTTTGTATCCATCGGCAGCGCAGCTAGAGCATTTTTACTTAATACGTGGGATCAATCGTAGGCCAGGACCTGTCCTGGCACAGCTGCGCCAGGACAGGTCCTGGCCTACGAGAAAACTAAAATTGCTCTAAACCTGAAATGTTCAACGGCTTCACCGTTGTAGATTTGATTTGCGACGGTGTTGCCGTAAGGGATTGTGAAGCCTGAGC
>JABDKS010000144.1 GCA_013002105.1 Pirellulaceae bacterium
GCCATCAGTCTCCTTTCGATGCGTGAGTTTGCATCGCTTTGGCCGGATCAACCAATGCCGCGGGGTCGTTTGCTGACTGTGTATGGTCTGATTGTGGGTGGCTACGTGGCGCTAGCGATTGGGTCCGTGCATGGTTTCGTTACATGGATACCGCTACTAGCAGTCGCGTTGCCGAGCGTCATGCTGGTGTTGCGAGGCAAATCGAAATCGTTTGTCAGCCACGTCGGACGCGTCGCTTTCGGAGTATTACTAACGACCTTTGCATTGGGACATGTCGCGATGTTGGTGTCGCTGGCACCCGATCCGAATCCGGTTGCCGATGCCGCTGGACTGTTCTTGTTTGTCATTGTTGTCACCGAGCTGAATGACATCGCGCAGGCGTTGGTAGGCCGACGAGTTGGGAGCCGAAAGCTGACGTCGATTTCGCCGAACAAGACTTGGGAAGGATTTGCCGGTGGTGTTGTGGCCGCGACAGTTGCCGCTGCACTACTGGGGCACTGGCTGACACCGATGACGTGGTATCAATCGACACTGGCGGGGGTGCTGATTTCGATTTTCGGGCTGCTCGGTGATTTGAATATGTCGGCAATCAAGCGAGACGCTGGCGTGAAAGACAGCGGTGATCTTTTGCCTGGCCAAGGCGGAATACTGGATCGTGTCGACAGCCTGACTTTTACCGCGCCTCTGTTCTACTACTACTTTGTCGGATGTTGCACATGACACATCCCAATGAAGTGCTGAACAGCGATGACGCAGGCGAGGGGCCGCAGCCCATCTCAGGTAGTCGCGGTCGCTGGCTGACGATCCCCAACGCGTTGTGCCTGGTGCGGTTCGTCGGATCTTGGGTGATGTTGGGTTTTGCATTCGCGGGTCAGCCGATTTGGGTGGTCGGACTGTTTCTCTTCCTAACCGCAACCGACTGGTTGGATGGCAAGTTGGCAGTCTTATTGAATCAGCGTTCACCGATTGGTCCGCGAATCGATACGATCGCCGATGTGACAATGTATGCCTGTCTGCTTGCATCGCTGCTATGGCTGCGCAGCGACGTTTTGATGGGTGAAGTACCGTTTCTTGCAGTAGCGATTTTCAGCTATCTGGCGTCGACTGGGTACGCATTTCACAAATTTGGTTCGCTGCCCAGTTACCACACCTATGGTGCCAAATTGTGTTGGCTGCTGACGTTGTTGGCTGTGATCGCACTCTCGTTAGACTGGTCCGTCTGGCCATTACGGATTGCGATGACGGGCGTTGTTATCACCAATATCGAAGCGATGCTGATTACAGCTACGTTAAGTCGTCCGGCGACCGACGTTAGTTCGTTGCGTTCAGCAAAACGTTTGCAGCAGGCTGCATCGCAATCCGCCGGCGGGTAAAACGACCGCCGCGTGCTCGTCTTCCGAAATCGTGGTGGCCAATCACTTATCACTCTCCATGTCATTGACCACGAATCCAGTTCGCTACGGTGGCACTTCGTGGCAGGATAGTGACACTTTTCGTTAGCCGGTTGGTCGATCGCTCCGGTTATTTTCGCGACCAACCGCGGCTATCGCCGTGCGGCTGTCGTGACGAAAAAACACAGCGTTCCAATTCCAGAGTGGTGCTGGCCAACTAATTCTTGCGTGACTGTTGGGTCACGTTGTCAAAATCGTCGCGGAGCCATCGGTTGCGGTCGACATCGGCGAGCGAAGTTCCGATGATGACGCAATTCATTCGAGTCTCCGATCGAGATTATTGGGCGATTGATGCGGCCTCTGCAACGCAAATTCGGAAAGGTCTGCTACCGGTTATTGGTGGTGTTTGCATGGCTGTGCGTCTTGGTGTTCTTTGGTTGGGCCGTGGGGGCGCTCTATCACCTGACGAGTGTCCCGTACGCTTTGCGGATCCTGCTGTCATTGGCGTATCTTGCCGGTGGGGTGGCGTTGTTTTTCTGGATACCCAAACTGGCAAACTGGTTGTCCGTCGTGGCTGGATCGATTGTTGTCGTTTACCTGGCGACGATGACACAGCAACCGCGAAATGATCGCCATTGGGTCATCGAACAGCAGCGGATGCCGCATATTGATAGGAACTCAACTCATGTCACGATCGAGAATTTACGGCATGCTGTCTATCGCAGCGAAACCGATTTTGATGTCCACTACCGAGATCTTGAATTTCGGCTCGGCGATCTCCAAAGCGTGTGGTTCGTCGTGCAGAAATTCTCGACGCTCGAAGGTCTCGCACACACCTTTATCAGTTTCGAGTTGGATAGTCCGACAGGTCCGCAGTACTTTTGTGTTTCCGTCGAAGTTCGTCGTGAGGTGGACGAAGTTTATTCGCCAATCCGTGGTCTGTATCGCCAATTCGAGGTGATGTATGTGGTTGCCGACGAACGGGACGTCATCGGCGTGCGGACCGTAATGCGACCGGATGATCGCGTTCACATGTACAGGGTGAATGCGACGCCAGAGCGCGTGCAAAGATTGTTCCTGGATATCGCAGATCGAATCAATGGACTGGAGGATCAACCGGAGTTTTACCACACGCTACTAAAAAACTGCACCAATGAGATCGTTCGACACACCTACAAGCTCACCCTTGAACCGATCAACTGGCTCGATCCAAGAATTGTGATGCCCGGATTTTCCGGTCGGTTCGCTCACTCACAACGCTTGATTGGCGCAGCGGATCAATCGTTTGCAGAATTGCAGGAGCAATGCCGCATCGATCAGGTTGCTCGCGAGGTCGGGCTGGAAGGTGATTTTTCGAATCGAATTCGCGAGTCGCAACGGTAGCCAATAGCGTTGCGCAGAAATTCCGATCGTAGCCGACCGTCGTCACGAATATCGACGGATCGCACCGTCGACTAGCCGTTAACGAGTCTCGCTACGTTGAAATCGCCAATTGACGACGAGTCAGGGAAGGACTTCGACGGTGATTGGGTGCGATGTGACATTCCCGTCGACGTTGGCTGTCAAAAAGAACGAACGTTTGCCAGGTTCGGCACTGATGTCGGCGGTCAGATAGAAAACTCTCTCGTTGGAGTTCTTCAGGACGATTAAGCCGTTGAGTCCGATGTTGTCGATGTAGACACCGGCGGATGTATTTCGCCCGGCCAATTCTTTGCCAAAGCTAACTTCCTTGTCAAACCCGTCACGCCGAGAGATGACCAACCTGGCCGATGCCGTTTCTCCTCGACGAACTTGGAGTGTCCAGTCCTCGTCGACGGCTGTTTCGCGGTCCATCGGCTGAATTGACGGGATCACGCTGGGCGGATCCGCCAGCGTCAGTGCGCCGACTGTGCCGACTTTCCGTTCGACTTTGCGACCAGCAACGTCGGCCCACGCGACCACTTCGGGTTCGATTTTCCCTTCCCAGGCTTCCGCGTCGTGCGCGACCCACAAATTGCCCGTCGCATAACGCTGTCCCGACTCGATCACCAAGGGTAGATTCGCGCGTACTTGTGGCGGCAGATTCGGGATATCAAACGTGACGGGTCCGTCAAACCCGTCAAGCCGATCGACGCGGACCGTAAACTCGCGACCCGTCCCGCGACGTAGATCAC
>JABDKS010000157.1 GCA_013002105.1 Pirellulaceae bacterium
GTGGGTAAAAACAAGGTGCCAACCGGCCAATTGCGCACAGGTGGCCGGCGGGAACCGGCCCTACCCGTTGACGTGACATTTTCCGCTCGATGAACGCTGCAAAATCTGCAAGCTTGGCGGAGGGGCGCTCTACGGGCCTGAGTGCCCGACTCTCCCAGCAAGAGAGTGAAGGTTGCCTGCGTTGGCTTCCTGGTGGAATCACTGTGTCTACGTCGATTTCTATCGCCAATTCTCGCAACTTCAATGGGCGATGTCCCCGCTATGCGGCTTGGCGAATGACTGTTGAGATCGGCGGATCGAGCTGGGATAAGAGCTGGTTCAGCGGCTGACGAACGTCCGCGGACACGTGCTGCAGTTTTTCACGCAAACTCTGCACCTGAAACGCGTTTCGGTGAATTTCCAAACGGCTGCTTAGATCCGCTACTGTGAGATCAAAATCGGCGTCTTGTTGGGACATCAACCGGCCTAGTTGAGCCAGTTCGTCGGAAATGATCTCGTGCAACGCCTCGGCATGTCCATCGAGTGCAGGATCATCAGTCGGCACCGCGAGGAATTCTTTCACACTCTGCCTGATCTCGTGTACATCCGTTTCGAATACCGCACGTGTCGGACGTCGTAGCGATGCGCGCAGCATCTCCAGGTAGGGATAGAGAACCAAACCGTGGATGCTGAAGGCGGCCAGCGCGATGCCCAGCAAAACCGTGATCGCTTTGACAATCTCGTGACCTTCACCCAGCGCGCTGACCAAATACACAACACCGAGGAAACCGACAGCAATGATGACCTGGGCCACTTGCCATGCCGCCAAAAAATAGACGCTGACATAGAACAGGCCCCACACAAATCGACTGGGAATGAGCGACGCGTAAGTACGCGGGCTCAGCAGCAGCTTGAACGGACCGTTGTTGGGTGATGGAAAAGCGTCACCGTTGGGGGCAAGTCGAGGCAATTGGTACAAGATCCAAGTCGCGATGCCCAACATGATCATGATCGGCGGCGTTAGCGGAATCATTGCTGGCAAGTACCACAACGCCTCGCTGTGCGTGACAAACTCCGACATGTCACCGTGCCGAATGAAAAAGATTGCCACAAATAGGGCCGCGAAGTTCACGAAGAACTTGACGGGGGTTTGATAGTGCGAGCGATGGCCTGCCAAGGTCTGTGGCAACCGCCGAAAAAAATGTCGAGGGGCAATCGCAATCGATGCCACCGTCGGGATCAACTCGATGAAGTTGATGTAAGACACCAAGCCATAGATATCTTGGAGCCAATGTGGCAAACGTGAGAATCGCTGCCGAGCGACCCCGGACAAACGCAGTAGCCAACGCATCGAATGTCTCCCAGTGAGAAAGGTGGTTCCCGCTTGTAGCAAAAGCCCCCGCCCATGTCGCGTTCAGTTTTTTCTGATCTTAGGCAGAGATCCAGCAGGCTTCCTCACGAAGTCCGGACAAAGACAGTTGAAACGTGGAGAGATGGGCCGAACCGATCGGCCAATGATGGGCAGAAATGCTCTCGCGTTGGAATTTAGGGTATCCGCCTAGCGAACTTGGAGATCGTTCATTAGCATCATCATTGTCGAACAAGCATCCGAAACGGGCTGTGGCGTAGTCTGGTAACGCGCTACACTGGGGGTGTAGAGATCGCAGGTTCAAATCCTGTCAGCCCGACTGCGTAAAAACGCCGCGAATCCATTGATTTGCGGCGTTTCATCTTTGGCGTCGCACGTGCGAGCCATCGCAGGTTGCAAATCCAAATGGTCGGCAAGGGACTGCGATGCATTAGTGCCTCGCAAACATACTGTGCGAACCTAATCTCACTTCTCAAGGATTTCGCACCGCAAAAATCTCCGCCGCCGTCGCCAGCGAGATCGACGTAAGTGGCCGGAAGCCTCCTTGCTCCGATGCGAAACGCGAAACGGAAAGGAAGATCGCATGAACGCGGACAATCCTAACCCGATGCGTGAGCGAGGGACCTCCGCGCAAGCCTGGTCCCTCGCTAACGCGTCGGGTTAGGAAGAAGAACGCCATCTGGATTCTAAAGCTGGGGCACCATGAACGCGGACAATCCCAACCCAACGCGTCAGCGAGGGACCACCACCCAAGACCAGTCCCTTGCTCACGCGGCGGGTTAGGATAGCGACTGTATTGGCGTGACGACGCAATTGACTGGCGGTGTTCCGATGAACGATGCTGTTGCCTTCTTTATGACTTGGCCTACATACGGCACGTGGTTGCCCGGGGATAAGCGAGGATGGATCGAGTTTCGTCACGGTTGGCAACTTCCGTCGTCCAATCTCGAACAGATCTGCCGTACAAAGATGACTGAAGAGCAATGTTTGCTCTCATCCGCTGAACGGGAGATTGTCAATGCTCAGGTACGCGAGACATGCGATCATCGAGGTTGGACACTTTTTGCGGCAGATGGTCGTTCTAGCCACGTGCATGTTGTTGTTGGAGCCATGGGGACGGATCCGACGAAAATTCGTATCGACCTAAAAACTTGGTGCACACGGCGACTAAAAGAGCAGTCCGATACATGCCGAGCACATTGGTGGGCAGAACGCGGGAGTGTCAGGTGGGTATGGGATGACGATTCACTGTCAACCGTTATTAAATATGTGACTGAATCGCAAGACCGCAAGGGACGCGATCACCTGTAATTCGATGCCTTGGCAAGTAGTCGAGAACGTGAGCACGACTCCCTCGCTTACGCTCCATGCGAGAATTGAAAACGCAGTCTGATTTTTAAACGCTGCCCACCATCAACGTCAACAATCCTAACCCGACGCGTCAGCGAGGGACCACCACGCAGACCAGTCCCTTGCTAACGCGGCGGGTTAAGATAAAAACGCCGCCTCGATCACAAACACTGCGCACCATCAACGCTAACAATCCCAACCCGACGCGTCAGCGAGGGACCACCACGCAAGCCCCGTCCATTGCGAAGCGGCGGTCAACTCGAAAAACGCCGACTCGATCACAAACACTGCGCACCATCAACGTCAACAATCCCAACCCGACGCGTCAGCGAGGGACCACCACGCAGACCAGTCCCTTGCTAACGC
>JABDKS010000185.1 GCA_013002105.1 Pirellulaceae bacterium
CTTTGGAGTAGTCCGTGCCACCGATTCCAATGAACACGCCGGTGTTGCTACCACGCATGGAATCGGCAGGGATGCCGGCATTTTCGAATGTCTCCCAGGCGACTTCCAGCAACAAACGTTGTTGGGGATCCATTCGCGACGCTTCCCGTGGCGCGATCCCAAAGAAACCTGGGTCGAACCCATCGACTTGATCCACCGCGCCGATCGCATTGACTGACATCTTGCCTGGTGCGCGACCCGTTGGATCGTAGTACAGATTCTGGTCCCAGCGGTCTGGGGGCACCGGGCCGACAGCTTCGGTTCCCGCAGCAATTAGTTTCCAATAGTCGCTTGGGCTGGCAGCTCCGGGAAGCCGGCAGCCCATCGCGACGATTGCAATGGCTTGGTCACCGTAGCCGGATTCTGATGACGAGTCGCTAGTGGATTCCGCGGCGGGATTGCTGCCACCACGCTGCTCAGCTAGTCGTTGGCGCAACCGCGAACGCTGTTCTGCAGTAAGCCCGGCCAAACGGGATGCGAGTTGTTCACGTTTCGATGAATCGCGTGTGACGTCGTCGCTCGCGTTAGGGTTTTTGTTCGTCGGCAAGGGCTTGATCTATTTCGTCGTCGGAGAGTTGCGACAATTCATCCAGCAGATTCTCCAACTCGTCAGCGGACTCCTTTGGGACGTCATCCGATTCGTCGATTCCTAGCAACGAATCCCCGATGTAAGAACTCATCCTGGACACAGTGGGATGGTTCCATGCTACGACGGGTGTCAGTTCAACGCCTGACCAGTCTTCTGTCTCGCCACTGAGTTCGACTGCAGTCATCGAATCGAGGCCGTATTCAGCAAACGGTTTGTCCAAGTCGATATCATCGGGCTGGACGCCAGCTCGAGCGACCAGCCATTGCGTCATCCATGATTCGATCGATGCAATGATCGAATCGCGATCGTCAATCGTTGGTTCGGGTGGTAACGAGGGCAGTTCAATGGGGGCTTGCTCGGCCGCCGACGAACGATCATAGCGGTACTTGCATTTGATCTCGTCGGAGTCAAACATTTCGCGGCATCGGTTTCGCTGCACCTTGCCGCTGCTGGTCAGCGGCACGGTTGCTTGGCGAACCAGGCAAACGTGACGCGGATCGACTTCATGCGTTTCGATGACGGCGCGGCGGATGTCTCGTGCTAATTCCGAAAGTTTTGCCGAGTCGATCCGTCGTGGCAATTCGGCGATGATGGCGAGTGATTCGCTACGTGGTCCCATCACTGGGAACGCGACCGTCATTCCACCTTCGCTGCCGACTGTCTCGCTTACCGTCGTTTCGATATCTTGGGGGAACAGATTTCTGCCACGCAAAATAATCACATCCTTGCTGCGGCCGGTGACATACAGTTCGCCGTCGTGCAGGAATCCCAGGTCACCGGTGCGACAGAATCCCGATTCGCCGGAATTCAACATTGCGTTGAACTGCGATTCGTTTTCTTCATCCCGATTCCAGTATCCTTTCGTGACGCTTTTGCCTCGTAGCCAGATCTCGCCCACCTGGTTTTCTGCTTGAGGCGTGCAATGGATCGGGTCGACAATCAAAAGTTCGGTTTCGTTGGCGGGATGCCCGCAGCAAATTAATTCGTGTGTCGCGTTGGAATCAGCGTTGCTGGTGGGTTTGGCATTTCCTTGACCCAAGGATTCTCGATCGACCGACAGAACTTTTGGCTCGGCCGGGCCGTCACCGCCGGCGGCCAATAGCGTTGCTTCGGCCAAACCGTAGCAAGGGTAGAACGCGCTGGATGAGAATCCACAGTCGGCGAACCGATTGGTGAAATCACGAAGTGTACGGGGCAAAATCGGTTCGGCGCCGCTGAAGGCAACTCGCCATCGACTTAAATCAAGAGTGTCTGTTTGTTCGGGAGCGATTCGATCCACACACAACTGGTAGGCAAAGTTCGGTGCACCACTAATGACCGCGTGGTAGTCGCTGATGCATTGCAACCAGCGAATCGGTCGCTGCAAGAACGCTCGTGGACTGATCAAGACGGTATGTCCGCCGACGTACAGTGGTTCCAGCAAACCGCCGATTAAACCCATGTCGTGAAAAAACGGAAGCCAGAAGACGCCCGTATCGAATTCAGTGGCGTCGTCAGGTTGCCACTGAATGTTGAAACCGAGTCGGATCGATTCCAAGTTCGCCATCAAGTTGCGGTGTCGCACCATCACGCCCTTGGGTTCGCTGGTGCTGCCGCTGGTGTACTGCAGCAACGCCAACGATTCGGGGTCAATCTGCAACGTCTCGGCATCGATCAGATCGCTTTCTGGTTGCCGGTCGACCGCAAGTCGCGGAACGTCACGTGCGACAGGGCACAGTTTATCGGCATCCAGTAAATCTAGAGTCAGACCATCACTGAGGATCGCGGAGGGTCGGCAATCGTTCGCAGCAGAATCCAAACGCGGCATCTCGCGTTTCGGTTTCGGATAGCAAGTTGGAACGGGGATCCAATTCGCGATCTGACAACCCAAGAACGCGCTCAGGAATTCTAATCCCGGTGGGAATAGCAACAACGCACGCGGCGATTTTTCGTCGGTTTTGGGCAATGACGCAGCAACCGCACACGAACGACGCCAAAGTTCTTCGTAAGTCCAACTGATCGCTTCGCCGTCGTCATTGACAAACGTCGCGGCAGTTCGCTGGCCATGTTGTGTTGCGCGATGCCCAATCCAATGGGGCAACGTAACAGCGTCGGTTGGCGCGGGAGCAAGCATGCCAGTTTGTGTTCAGGCGAGTAGGAAGCAATTGCGTCGGTTTCGATGATGGCATCGAACCTAACATGACTAGGTTGGAAAGGTTTGGTATTTCATGATGCAAAAAAACGCACTTCGTTGAGTCCGGCCGTTACTATGTTTAGCCATCGCATATCGATGCATGACCAGACGACGATTGGCAACTTCGTTGGTGCAAACGGATCTCAGGGCGTGCAACCAGAAAAAAATCACGCGAAACTGACAACAAAGCCGAACAACGAAAAATAATCACTGGGACCCAATTCCACAAATGAGTTGTGGGGTCTCCCTGACCGTCAAGGAACCCAGAATCGGTACGGTTCAACAGCAATGGGGGGCGATGCCCCATAAACACGGTTCGCTGTCGGTTGCAAATGGGTTGTTGGCGACGCGAGGAGATTTCTCCGCTGGTACCACCATCGAACCGCGTTTCCGTATAGGTGAAACGGTCGATTGGGCCGCAACTGAACGGGCGTTGCAAGAATTTGCTGACGATAGGTCCCGGTTGCGATCACCCGAGGCTGCCAATTGGTTTGCCAAGCGGTTTGCCCGGCAGGTTGCGAAAGTCGTTCCCAGGTAGGCTGCCAATTTGGTCTGCCGACTGGTTGCCAAGGCGATTGCGCGGCGACGATGGTGGCCAGAAGCGACATCGCAATAAAAGAAAAAAACGGTAGGATCAGCGTCGATCGAAGCACAAATTTCCCTTGTTTTGAGCCAATTATTGCTTTGTCCTCCGCTAGATCGTCGTGAAGGAGGGTGATGATAGGTGAACAAATATCTACGATAGGTGACGTCAGACGGCACCGGTAACGGACGGCACAGGTCATAAACGGCACCGGGAATTGCTCGTTCGTTTGCCGATTTTGTTCCCCCGTCGGACAGTATCGCTCGACAATGCTCTATTTCCAGGACTGATTCGGTCGAATCGTCCTTTTCGCGAATGAAGAAGGAATCGCTATGAATCGTCCCGCCTCATCGGAGTCCAGCGACTTTCGCTCGTCGGGTTCGGCACGCGGCAAGAATCCGTTGGGACGAAAATCCGCAGGCGGAATCGCGGTGGTCGTACTGGTCGCGATTTACTCTTTCGCGCAACCGCAACTCAATGATCGCTTTGGCTGGAATCTGCCCGGGTTGCGACAAGATGGTCGTGGTCAGATTGTCCTGGACGACGACAAGCAGAAAACCGCGACATCAGCCTCATCGACGCGGCGCGACAGGGTCGATGTTTCCAAACCGAACGATTCGAACACAGCGACCGTCGGCAATTCACCCAAGCCCACCGGGCCGCTCGCGGGTCGAATGAATTCGACAGCAACATCCAATAAAACCCAAAGCGGCTCGACGACTTCGCGTGGGAGTCCCGGCGAGTCCAAACCATCAGAAGTCTCGTCGCGTGATGGCGATTTGTTGTACGGATTGCTGCGTGAGACGAGCCCCAAGCGATACCTATCGCCGGCTGGTTTGATGTACACACCCGGCAGTGCCGAAGGACACCGATTGGAACATTTGCGACGACACACCAAAGACGATCCCAACCGTCCGGGCAGCCATGGCGTGTTCGACGGTGGCATGGAGGGGACACTGAAGACGATCGATTTAGCGTATGAGCGTGCCAAGAAAAATCAGAAGACCACCAAGAGGGTCGACGATGATCGCACAATCTACACAGTCGACATGGGTGGACGCGTCGGATACGTCGGCGGACGCACCGGTCAGCAACGTCGAAATCCGATGGCGCGGCGAGTTCAGTTGGTTCTCGAAGGCACACGTGTCATCACGGCGTATCCTAAATAGTGTTCACAGTGATAGTTCTTTCACCGAGTCATTGATCTTCAACTGGAGTTTGCTCATCGTGAGCCCAAGACACTCAATTGATTTCTGTCCCATTTGCGGCGGCGGACTTTGCGGGATTCGTGTTTGCGGGATCCCGCCACACGAAACAGGTTCTGCGGTCGTGACGCAATACGATTCGGCACATGGGTTGGTAGTGTGCGACGAATGCGAAGCGATTTGGTTAGCGCCCGATGTGACGACGGACCACCAATATCCTGCACCTGATGACGCATCCTGTCCGATCTGTGACGCCGCCTTGTGGGGCGAAACGTCACGCTGGGCCAATTCGTCGGATATCGCAGCGATCGGTTGGTCCGACGCGGTCAATCACGATTTGGACGTCAACCCGGACGAAGGCTTGGTGTAAAGCGAAGGCTGTGTTGCAACGGATCGACATCCCGTCCAGTATTGATCAACGCCCTTTGCCGCTTGAAATCCGCGCATGGATATCCGACGCGCGACAACGAATCGAAACGTTTCAAGATTGTTGGCAGAAGACGCAGATCGAGCAATTTGTTGCGGCCGACTACGAACTGGTCTATCAGGCACTCAGTTGGTTGCAGGAAACGCAAATGCTCACCGGACGGCGATTCCTGGAGTGGGGCTGTGGTTTCGCCGTCGTCGCCTCGCTCGCGGCGAGTCTCGGTTGGGATGCGATTGGAATCGAATCCGAATCGGATCTATTGAAGCAGGGGCAGCGAACGATTGAAGATTGGAACGTTCCGGTGGAACTGATCCACGGAAACTTCTTGCCGCATGGCAGCGAGTCGCTCGCGTTTGACCCCACGCTGCCAAGCCTGGGACACAACGTTGCCAATGCTTACGACCAAATCGATAGCGAACTGGATGATTTTGCGATGGTCTACGCGTATCCGTGGCCAGGCGAAGACGATTTTCATATGGACGTGTTCGGGCAACACGCGGCGGTCGGTGCGATGTTGTTGCTTTTTTGCGGACCCAACGACGTTCGCGCGTGGCGCAAAGTTTGACAGCCAGAAATGTACCCGAGCGCAGGAGAGTCGATCCCGCCTAGGCGTTTTGAGTTGGCGCTTTTCTGGTAACCCGACGCGTCAGCGAGTGAGAACGGATATTGACTCGTCCCTCGCTGACGCATCGGGTTATGAAAAACCTATACGTCGCGCGAAAACGCAACTTCAAAACTCACGCGTCGGGTTACCGAAAAATCACAGCATCTTCGGTTTATCAAGGACCGATACGTCAAGCGAAAACGCGACTTCAAAACTTACGCGTCGACCTCAAAGATCGCTTCGATCTCGACTGCGATGCCTCCGGGTAGAGCGTTGGTCCCTAGGGCACTGCGAGCTGCTACGCCGTTTTCTTCACCAAACACGTCACGAAACAGTTCGCTACACCCATTGATCACGGCGGGTTGCTGATCGAACCCATCAGTGCTTCGAACCAACCCCAGAAGCTTGACCAATCGTTTGACCTTGTCCAAACTGCCAAGATGGTTCTGAAGCGTCGCCAGCATGCACAGTCCGGTGACTTGAGCGGCTTCGAATCCAGCTTCGACGTCCATGTCCAAGCCAAGCCGGCCGGTGATCAGTTTGTTGTCGGTTTTTAGTGGACCATGTCCCGACAGATAAGCCATGTTGCCGACCACCACAATCGGCTTGTAGACGCCCATCGGTTTGGGAGCCTTTGGCAATTCGAGTTTCAGTTCGGCCAGGCGTGCTTCGGCACTCATCACTAATTCTCCACAGGAAACGGCGGTCAATGTGCGTTAAGAATGGAGTCAGCGGGATCAATCGGCAAGGGGACGCGTCACGATC
>JABDKS010000226.1 GCA_013002105.1 Pirellulaceae bacterium
GTCGAACTATCAGTATCCGCTGATTGTTTGGTTGCACAGTGACGGGTTCAACGAGAACCAGATTGACCACGTGATGCCACACGTGAGCACACGAAACTATTTAGCGACTGGGATTCGCGGAACGCGCGCAATTGATTCCGTCGGTCATCAATTCGAATGGCATAACAGTGCAGCGGCGATTGACGCGACGCACGAAAAAGTACTTTGTGCGATCGACGAAGTGAGCGATCGTTACTCCATTCACACATCGCGGATTGTCTTGGCTGGTTACCGCAGTGGCGGGACGATGGCGATGCGAATCGCACTGCGTGATCCGATGCGATTCGCCGGCGTCGCATCCTTTGGCGGTCGAGTTCCCCAAGGCGGATGCAGCCTGGGCAGCTTGGACTTGATCCGCGAACGTGCCATGCCGATGTTGTGGCAATGTGCCCTGGAGAGCCCGGAGTTTTCCCCGGAAGCCTTGAATGCGGACATTCGTCAGGCTTTGTTGCTGCGAGCCAAGGTCGATGTTCGGCAATACAAAAACGACGACGAGATGAACACGGC
The DNA here is from genome assembly GCA_013002105.1 of Pirellulaceae bacterium. Next base: position 547 of record JABDKS010000226.1, read on the forward strand.
TGCACTGGCTGATTTCAACCAGTGGATGATGAATCGTGTGGTGCTTGGCAACCCCATGACGGCCGACGAACAGTGGGAGTCGGGGCCCGTCTGCTTTTCCGCGAACTGAAGATCTTTTCGCGATCTACGCTCGTCGTCACATCGCGACAGCTCGGTTTTTGCCCCTCGGATCTCGATTCTGTCTGCAAAGGGCGGACGTTTGCTGTCCAGCGCGTTACACTGGACAGTCCAACGTCGAATCGATCCGCAGGACAATCTGTCAGCGGTGTTTCGACGCGAACGTCGACGCGCAATGTGAGTGATGATGGCCGAATCGGATCCAAAACCTGCACCTGTCCAATCCAAAACAGGCGCCAAGAAAATTCTGATCGTGGACGATGATCGTGAAATCGTCGAATCGGTTACCTATGCCCTCGAGGGGGCCGGCTATGAAGTCGTCGTGGCACGTGACGGCAATCAAGGGCTGGCGTTGGCCGAACGTGAAAATCCGCATTTAATGATTCTGGATATGATGATGCCCAAGCGGAGTGGGTTCTTGGTCCTGGAAAAGCTGCGACGTATTCGCGAGCAATTGTTGCCAGTCATCATGATCACAGGAAACGAAGGCAGTCGTCACAAGGCATACGCGGAATTGTTGGGTGTCAGCGATTACATCCGCAAACCCTTTCCGATGGACCGCCTGCTAAGTGCCGTCAATGATTTGCTAGAGAAGTGATCGACGACAAGCTTTCACGACGAATTTTGGTCGCCACCGGCCTGTTGGGTGCCATGGCTGTCGGCATCGGTGCTTTCGGAGCACATGGGCTGGAGGACTTTTTGGTCGGCCGCGAGATCGACCCCGAAACGATCGCGAAACGCACGGATCAATTCGATGTCGGCGTCCGATATCACATGTTCCACGTGGTGGCATTATTCGCACTCGCAACCATTCCTTACGGTTCGCCAACGGCTCGATGGGTGACGGCTGCCTTGTTCGTTGCCGGGACCATTTTATTTAGCGGTTCGCTGTATGTATTGGTACTGATGAACAACCCCTGGTTGGGCAGGATCACACCGATCGGCGGAGTCATTTGGATCGTGGCGTGGCTAAGCCTGATTGTGATCGCCCAAAAGCGAAAAACTGAGAGCTGGTCTTCCGGCGAAACGTGGTCCAACGACCCCAAGTGACGCGAATTTTTTTGCAATGCTTTTCAAGGGTCCTCGTCGAAACCGTTTGGATCGCTTAACGTGCCCCATCAGACACACGTTTACTCGATGAATTAACTTTGATGTCTGACGCCGTTGCCGACCAGTTGATCTTTCCCGAAACCTGGAAAAGACGTCATTTACTGGATCTAGAACGCCTTTCGGCCAGCGAAATCGAGATCTTGCTCGATACCGCCCAGCAGTTGAAAGAACTGACCGGAGGATGCCGGCGCAAGATTTCGTTGTTACAGGGAAAAACCTGCGCTAATCTTTTTTTCGAGAACAGCACACGGACTCGAAATAGTTTTTCGCTGGCCGCGAAACGCTTGGGCGCCGATACCGTCGAATTCGGCAGCAGCGGCAGTAGCACTGCCAAAGGCGAGACCTTTGTCGATACGGCCAAAACGATCCAAGCGATGGGCGTGGACTGGGTCGTCACCCGCCACAGCACGCCTGGAACGCCCCACCTGCTCTCTCGAGAACTCGACTGCTGCATCATCAATGCGGGCGACGGACCGCATGAGCACCCCACGCAGGGCCTGTTGGAC
>JABDKS010000228.1 GCA_013002105.1 Pirellulaceae bacterium
CGGCTATGGTCACCGCACGGGCAACGACTACACGATGGGCAACGGCCAGGAGATTCCGACAAGCTACAATTCGCGCGACCTCGACTTTGCCTTGGGTTTCGATCTTGACGAATATCGTTCGCTTGAATTCACCTACTTGCGGCTCGACCAAACTGGCGTCGAATCTCCGGGTCAGTTTTTCGATATCAACTTTCTGGTCACCGATGCCGTCGAGTTGACTTACACGGTGCGTGATCAGGTTCACTTTGATCGCCTGAGCGTCGAAGGCTGGTACAACCGCACGCGGTTTGAAGGCGACGCGCAACGGGCTGGCAAGCGGGCCCAGATTCCGTCCATCCCGTTGGTTTCGGACAACTTGGAAACGGACGTTGATTCCATGTCGACTGGTTTCTCCGGGGCCATGTCCTGGGGACAGGATGGCGAGACCCAACTGACGCTCGGCAGCGACATGCGATTCGTCAAACAGGAGTTGAATGAACTGAATGACTTCTCGGTCGATGTCGATCCCTTCCTGGCGGGAATCCTGGGAATCGCGCCGGGCGTTTACGACTTCATGGATGCCAACGCGCCGATTCCCCGTTCGTTTTGGTCCAATCCGGGGTTGTTTGCCGAGCTTGACGTTCCGGCCACCGATCGATTGTCGCTCCGCACCGGCGCCAGGGTGGATTTTTTGAGCACGGATGTGACCAAAGACGCACCCGGCCTGAGTTCAACCCTGCCGTCGCAAGTGCCGCTGGATCGAGCGTTTCTGACCAACCACCTACGCACCGACGATTAGGCGCAGGAATTTTTCCTCAGGTCCCTGTTTGGATCCGCGAATTACGAAATCAACGATTGCTGGTCACTAGGGGGAGCGGTGGGTGTTGGCATGCGTCCACCGACGCTAACCGAACTGTACGCGACCGGGCCGTTTCTGTCGGTCATCCAGAACGGATTCAATTCGGTGATCGGCGACCCGAACCTCGACGCCGCTCGACACACCCAGGTGGACCTCAATCTGCGTGTCGACACGGGACGTTTTCGCGGTGGCTTGAGCGGGTTTTTTGCGTCCGTCAAGGATTACATTACCTACGAGGTCGCCTTGTTTGGCGCCCTGCCAGAAGAAAACACTCGCGGCTTGACGTATGTCAATACGCCGCGCGCGACTCTGGCTGGTGGCGAAGCCTATGCGGAATATGATGTGAACGACTGGCTGACCCCATTTGTAACCGCCAGTTATGTCGAAGGCCGTGATCAAACGCGATCCGCCGGTGGAATGCAGTTTTACAACCCTGCCGTCGCGACGTTCTTTTACGACCCCAATGCTCCGCGCGGCCTCTTGCCGGGCAGCGACGAGGAACCGTTGCCCAGCATCTCGCCCTTCGAAGCGCGGGCTGGCTTTTGGATTCGCGAGCGTGTTGACAATCCCACCTGGGGCGTCGAGTTTTCCGCCCGCATCGTCGACAGTCAGGATCGCGTGGCGACCTCCATTGGAGAGCTTCCCACAGCGGGATTCACGGTTTATGACATTCGCGGCTACTGGCAGGCAACCCAGCACATGACGGTGGTGGCCGGCGTCGAGAATCTGACGGACAAGTTCTACCGCGAGCATCTGGACTTGCGAACTGGACGAGGTGTTTTTCAGCCGGGCATCGCGTTTTACAGCGGGGCCCAGGTTGATTGGTAAGGTCCGCGGGCGGAGTCCCGTGGCGCGCTGTCCGAAATTGACATTAGTAAATCTGCTTTCATGAGTTCGGTTCGGCAGTCGCTCAATCCCGATCGCCCATCATTAGTTATTTGTCATTTCTCATTTGTCATTGTTGTTTGGTCGGATGCGATCGTGCCGCATTTGCTCGAAACGACTCGCCAACGCTGAAAACTGATTCTCAAAACACGTTCTTAGAGCGCGCGACGAGCTCAAGCGCATGAGAGGAGGCGCGTGAGAATAAAGAGTGTGAGAGGAGGCGCGTGAGCGCGCAGGAAAAGCTGATGACAGTCAGAGCGCGAAAACCGCGTGAAAATGGTTCGCTTCTTGCCGTGGGCTGGCCTAGACTGGACGGTTCAATCACCTGCTGTGAGACCGTGCATGAGCTATCTTGATCCGCCTCGCTTCTCGTTTTTGGGCCGTTTCCGGGCCAATGTCCCGACCAGAAACAACGATCTGACCAACTACGATCCGGCCAAAAAGATTACCGTCGTCACACCCGGTGATTGGAATTCGTTTGGTTCGGGTGGCTTCGAGATCTTTGGCGGCCGCGTGACCAGCGGAATGAATGAAGCTGGCGAGCTGGCTACGAAGAATTCCGAGGACAAACTGATCGGAGCGGCGGTCTCCAGTCGGCCCCACGGCGCCGACGTGATTCCTCGCGAGTTTGGCGACGCGAAGATTGTGGACCTCGACCCCTCGCAACGACGTTTGTCGACGATCTTCGGCTTGGAAGTCACCATTGATTTGAGCACGGCTGACGACCAGTTACTGCTCAACGGGACCATGAAGCCGACCTGCTTTCGCGACTATTGGAATCAACGTTCCGCGAAAGGCAGTGGAACCAGCTCGGCAGCCTTGATGCCGGCAAGTACTGGATTCCAATCCGTTTTGAGCAACGTGACGTGGAACGGATCGTACGACATGTCGCCTTTGCTGATGCAATTGCACGATGTTAGCCAGGAAAACGATGGCCAACTCTCCATCAAGTTCAACGTGGACCAGTTTCTGCTCAGCCAGGATCCAGAGACGAATCTGACGGGGCGGTTGATTGGGACGATCGGTCCGTACTTCGCCGACGAACCCGATCATTTCGTGGCCCAGCGGCGATTGGTCTGGACGGCGACCGCCAAAACTCAGGAGTTCTTCGCCACGCCTTTCCAGTTGGACGAAAAACGCAAAAAGCTGGTCTTTGATTTTGGCAACTCGGTTCAGTTGGATACGCCCGACGGATCACCGTTGAACAGCGAAGTCTTCCCGGCGATTCTCCCCATCGAGGGTTCGGCAAAACTTGCGCGCCCGCTGGTGGACAAGGTTCCGCTGAAGACCACCACGGAACAATTGGAATTGACCGCTGGGATTGTGGAAGCCGATGTCGCTGACGTTGAATTG
>JABDKS010000614.1 GCA_013002105.1 Pirellulaceae bacterium
CCCCAATATCGTGCCCATCCACGATATCGCTGTGACCGGCGACGACACGCTTTTCTATGCGATGAAACGAGTCGTCGGAACACCTTGGTCCAAAGTCATCCACGAAAAATCTCAGACCGAAAACGTCGACATTCTGTTGAAGGTATGTGATGCGATCGCGTTTGCGCACACGCGCGGCGTTGTGCATCGCGATATCAAACCAGAAAACATCATGCTTGGCGACTTCGGTGTCGTCCTGGTGATGGACTGGGGCCTCGCACTGGCCACGCCCGAATTCGAAAAAATCGATTCGATTGTCCACACCGCCGGACTCGGTGGTACACCCGCATTCATGGCGCCCGAGATGGCGACGGGACCGATGAGCCGTATTGGCCCGGCCAGTGACGTCTATCTACTCGGTGCAACGCTCTACTTGATCATCACGGGGCAGGCGCCCCACCAAGCCGAAAACATCACCCAATGCATCAAAGCGGTTGCTGCCAACATCATTCGGCCGGTCGACAAAGACCATCAAGGAGAATTGCTGAACATCGCGATGAAAGCGATGGCTACCGAGCCTGCGAATCGCTATCCGGACGTTCAAAGTTTCCAAGAAGCGATTCGTGAGTTCCGATCACATAGCGAAAGCATCGCATTGGTGACAATCGCCCAGCACGATTACGAACGTGGGGTTAGCGAACAGAACTACAACGATTTTTCTCGATCAACGTACGGTTACGAACAAGCCATCACCTTGTGGCCGGGTAACCAAGCAGCACGCGAGGGCCTAGCCAAAACTACTCTGGCTCATGCCGAGGCTGCCTACCAAAATGAAGACTATGACCTTGGCCTCTCTTTACTGGATGACGGCGACCAGGAACATCAACCACTAATCGAGAAACTCCATGCTGGTTTGCGCGAGCGAGAATCCCGTCATTCACGGCTGATCCTGTTCAAACGAATCGCCGCAGCCATGCTGGCGTTCATTCTCGTGGGCGGCAGTATCGCGTTGTATTTCATCAACGACCAACGTAATCAAGCGATTACCGCCAAACAGTATGCCGAAGAACAAACGACGCTAGCGAACGAAAAAACCGAAGAGGTCGAGCAAGAGAAACAAAACGTGTTGGCGCAAAAAGCAATTGCCGACAAAAAAACGATCGAAGCAGAAGAAAACTTGGAGATCGCTAATGCCGAACGTATAGAAGCGGACAAGCAACGGAGGGAGGCGGATCGCCAACGCGAAGCCGCAAATAAAAGCGCTGCTGAAGCAATCGCCAATGGCGAGCAAGCCGTGAAAAACGCAGAAATAGCACAGAAAAACGCCGACGAGGCTGATCGACAGCGCGTGATTGCCGATCAACAGGCGGGCCTGGCACGCAAGGAACAGCAAAACGCAGAGTACGAAGTCTATCTGTCTAGGATCGGATTAGCGAAAGCCAAGATCGAACGCAACGAATTCGATGGAGCACGAGACGACCTTCGTAAAATGCGAACTCGCCGCGGAGCGGATCACTTGGGCTGGGAATGGCGCTGGCTGTGGCGGCAAGCTAATCAATCCAATTCAGCCAAGCGAGCCGCCGCCTCGCTGACGGACTTGTCACTCTCACAAGATGGAAAACGCGGCGCGGTCGTCCTGGACGATGGCAGTGTCGAACTGCTCACGATCGACACGGACGGCAACATTGCCAGCCAACAAAACAAGACGATCGATGCATTGGGTCACATCACTGCCGTTGGATTCGCGCCGGATGGTCAAAGCATCGCAATCGGTTCAGCGTCAGGGGCAGTTCAACTTTGGGACGCGCGACTGACCCAACAACAAAAGCAGTACAGTGGCCATCAGCAGAAAATTACCGACTTGCACCTGTCGGCTGACGGCCAATTGATATCGACATCCATCGATCGTACCGCACGTGTCTGGGACGTCAGCACAGCAAAATCCCTCGCTGTTTGTTGGCACATTGGGCCTGTGCAAAAAGCAGTGTCGGCTACGCGGCAAGGCAGACTGATTTTGGCCACTGTGGTCGCCGACGCGACCAGCGGTCGGGGCGTCGTTTGGGAACTTGAACCGCAGCGCGTTGCACAAAACCCAAAGCGAATCGGCGAATTCCAACGACACAAGCAACCGATTTCTTGCATTGCCCTGTCTCCCGACGGGACGCTTGCCGCATCGGGTGATATTGCCGGCAACGTCTTCCTATGGCGTCCGATGAGCGTCCGCGCCACCGACTACAAGTCTTCGATCGCCGATGCCATTAGTGACATTAACGGCAAAACCGGCACCTCAGCCGCGAAGACCTCAAGTCCGACCCAAATTGCCCGGCTGATCGATCGATCGATCGTTCCGCAGCCGTCGCAGTTGGTTTCTACAAGTTCATCTCAGGCGTCATTGTCGCGAGCGCACTTTGATGTGGTCGAAGCGATCCAGTTTGATCGCTCTGGCGAGCGGATCCTGACGGTCGCTGACGATTACACCCTGAAACTTTGGGATGTCGATTCACGCCGACTTCACAAGACACTTCGTGGCCACGGCGGATGGGTCACCGATGCAAGATTTGTGGCAGGCAATGGAAACCACATTCTTTCCATTTCCAAGGATGCGTCGATTCGCAGTTGGGACGTGGACAAATACGTCGATGACGCTGCACTAACGAAAACCGCCAAATCATCGGCACCAGGCGATCCGCCGGCAACTCGCGAGACGCGACCGCACGCCGATGAAATATGGTCCGCCCGGTTTGATCCAACCGGACAGCGTATCATTTCGGCAAGCCGTGATCACACAGCCAGAATTTTGAAAATTGATCACGACACGATGACGTTTCGCGAGGTGGCTCAACTGCGACCCACACCCGGTGAAGAGGTTGCCGATCGCTTGGCCGAGGGAACGGACTTTCAGGCAATGTCGGTCGCCGTTGACCGAGTGAACGGTCACATTTTTGTCGGCAGTGCCGATTCGACCGTCCGAATTTGGGACTTGGTTTTGGGGACCCAGATCGGTCGCATCAACGGCACGGGACTCAACAGCAGTCTCGCATTGTCCCGCGACGGTCGTATCTTACTGACCGGATCGAGCTCCCCCGACGTCAAGGCAATTGTTTGGGCGATTGATCCATCAGGTCAGGCAAAACCTCGAAAGCTTTACTCACTCAGAGGTCACCAGGAAGCCGTTACCGCGATTGCCATCGCACCCAATGGCAGAATCTTGTTTACCGGTGACCGCACCGGAATCGGTTGGTTCTGGAACGTTCAGACCGGACAGCGTTTCGGCAAGATCATCGATGACGCACGCGGCTACCGCATCAACGCGGCGCAGTTTTCTCCCGATGGTCGCCATTTGTATTTTGCCGCGGATGATCAACAACTTACCCGAATTGATGTCGATACTCAGAAACGTTCGCAACGTTTTCCGCACGATGGATTGGTCACTCAACTTTCAACCTCGGCCGACGGCAAGTACGCCGTTACCGTCAGCGAACAAACAACTAAAGATCGTTTTGTCGCGTCGGCTCATCTGTGGGATTTAGCTTCCACGCGAGGCCGGGTGATTGACCGCGTCGAATCGACCAATCAGGAGAGTGGCCAGACGGAACGCGCTGAGCGTAGCCGAATCATGTCGGCAGAGTTTGGTGGACAGAGCAACCGGCTCATCGTCAGTCGGTCTGCCGACGATTCGATGCCCGGTCGACTCAAGATCTGGAGTATGACGGACTTCAACGCGACTCCCGCTCGACCGCGCGTTGTTGATTTGCCGACGCGAATCGGCGGTGCGCAAATGGCCATTCCGCTGACAGACGAGCATATGCTGACGCTCAATCGTGACGCCGCCTTTTTATGGAATATGCGAACGATGACGCATGAGAGGAGCTATCGAGCCCATGCCGCCTTGACTCAAGCCAGCTTTTCATTCGACGGCCGATATGTGGCAACGGGTAGTCGGTCGGTGAAAATTTGGGATTCCGACACGGGCCTGGCTGTCGGAAAGCTCGAGAGTCCCCACCGAGGACCGGTCCGCAGCGTCGAATTCGCTCGCAAAGGCCCCGCTTATCAGTTGGCTACCGGAGGCGACGACGGCTGGGTGCGGGTTTGGGACTGGGACCCGCGAACGCGTCAGTTCAAAAACATCAAGTCGTTTTCGTTGTCGGTCGCTACATCGACCCGAGCGGATGACCAACCGCGCAAATCGCCCGTTCGATGTGTCAGCTTTTCGTCCGACGGTCAGCGGCTGCTAGCTGCGGGCGACGACTCCATCGCGCACATCTGGTCGCTCACCACCGATTCACCACCAAGCCAATACCATGTGGCAGACGCCGGCAGTTTCACCTGCGGTGTTTTCTCGGCCGATGGCCAATGGATTGCCTTGGGTGGGGAGGACAAGAAAGTCCGGCTATGGCGAGTCGTCGCGGCGGGCAAAGAAGCCGGGCCGCCGATTGTTTTTATCGGACATGCCGATCAAATCGAAGATGTTGCGATCCTGCAAGATGGCTCTCAGGAAATGCGTGTGTTCACGGCGTCGCTTGACAAAACTCTGCGAGTCTGGGATCCACGAGTTGGTTCGGACATCCAACTCGCCCGCGAATTGATCACACTACAAGGTCACGCACGTGGCGTGACGGCAGTCGATGCGACCGGCAATGGCGAGTTAATTCTTTCGGCCGGACGCGACGGTAAAGTCATCTTGTGGCCCGCGACGAAATACGAACCCGATGACAATCTTTTCGACGAACTGCCTTAGCGTCAAAAGCCGCAATCGAAAAAGTCGCGTTCCGCAACAGTCTTCTTATTTGTCCAACAAATCTCCCAGCGATCGCATCCACCGACTCAGCAACGATGCCGGTTGTACGCGAATGACTACATTGTGAGTTGAACGCACAGGCAGCGAATTGCCTTCGCCAGCCAACGCAATGCGAACTTGGTAGTACGTCGCATCGGCAGCCAAACCATTTGCCAAATCCGCTGCTGACCCAATCCGCCCCGACGCGATCAACTCGGGCGGAAATTCGCTGATGGGTGAGACTGCGACATTTTCGATGCGACCAGTCGCAGTTCCCCTCGGTGTGCCTCCCCACAGCACCGTCAAGTTTTGATTTGACTTGACTAATGCAATATCGCGCTGATCGACCAACGCCAGCCCTTCACGCGATTTCGCATCGCCAACCATCCCAAGCAATGTGCCTTGCTCCAGGTAGGCGCCGCGATTCTTTCGACTCAGTGGAACACCGTCCCACGTCACCGCCGCTGGGTCGGTCTGGTCAGGGACGACTGATCGATTCAGAGCCGGAAAAAACCGACCATCCGCAGGAGATCGCACGATCAACCGCTGGCGTTCCTGCTCGAGCCATTCCACACGCCGCGTCACCGACATCAACATTTCCTCGGCCGCAGGCAACTCCGACGCTGCTCGCGGATCGGTGATTTGTCGCTGCCGAAGCGCTTCGATTCGCGTTCGAATCTGCTGCTGCTCGGACAGTTGCTGCTGCAACTCGAAATCTGAACTCGCATTGGACAGTGTTGCGATCGGATCGCCAGAGTGCACATCCGATGATTCCTCCATCCCTGCCACGACGACGCCTGCAATGGGCACGTAGATCTCGACCGCGTTGGACGGGCGAACCGTCATCGGCGCCACCACACTTCGCGGCAACGGCACGACGACACCGATCGCAAGGATGCACCCGAGTGATGCCATCAACCAACGGCGACGATTTGCGTCCATCGATGCACGTCGCATCGCTCGTGGTGGTGCTTGGATGATCGGCTTGAACATTCGCATCGCCATCGCGACGACCAACAGACCGACAACCAACGTGCCAACGGTTTTCAATCCGATATCCGCAAGTAGTTCGCGAAGAAACCAGGCGATCATCAGCACAACCACGATCCGGTAAATCCCGCTGAGCACCCCATAACCAACGTAAAAAGTCCAATGCCGCGTCTGGCCCACCGACGCAGTCTGATTGGTCTCCGCCGGCAAAGCCCAAACCAATCGCCGAAACCAATTGCGAATCATCTGCGATGACTCACTGGCCAAATTGGGAACGCCGAACATATCGCAAAGGATGTAGTAGCCATCGTAACGCAACAGCGGATTTCCGTTGAACACGACGGTACTGACCGAACAAACCACCACCACGGTCATTAGCAGGTCACGAATGAATCCGGCTCCAATCATCGTCCACAATAATAGTGCAATCGCAGCCAGCGTCAGTTCCGCCATGATGCCCGCGGCAGACACGATGATTCGCTTGAATCGCTGGCCCAACATCCAGGCGTCAGACACATCACAATACAAACACGGAATACCGACTAACATCATCACGCCCAACTCGCGGCACTCAGCTCCGAATGCCTTGCAAGCGACCGCGTGAGCCAGTTCGTGGACGATTTTGGTTATTGCAACGACAACAATGACTATCAGCCACCATGACGTTCCGCTTCTCGAAGCCGCGATGGCGACATGCTCACTCAGAAGGCCAAATCTCGTCATTGCGATCACGGCCGCTAAAAAAATGACGGTCAAACATCCAATCAACGACAACGGATGCAGCACAGG
>JABDKS010000262.1 GCA_013002105.1 Pirellulaceae bacterium
GTGTGTTTGGCATCAACATACAAAGGCAGTTCGTTTGGCTGCATCCCTAACCGCTCGGCTACTCGCTCCAACGGCCTAAGCACGGTGGGCAGACCAAACCAACCGCCCAACCCCAGCACGACGATCATCGCGGGCAAAGTTAAAAACGCGAGTTTGTGACGCAATAGCAGCGACAGTGTGGGACGATACGCACCGATGACCGCCCGCGCAACGAAACTCTCGTCAACCCCGCGCACTCGCTCGGTCGCGAGCATCCATCCGAGCCAAAAGCCAATCATCGACGCGACCGTGGTGACCAACGGCAAACCAATTTCCCAGCGCTCGACCACGTTGTGGCCCCAGACAAACACCGACGTAGCACCCAAGAGACCGGCACCGGCAAGAGCTGTCATCCAACGAGTCGTTCGACCGAAATTCGCAGAACGCAAGATCAATCGGCAAAGTGCCGGAACGATCGTGATCGCAGCGACAAGCGCGGCGGCGATCGCAAATGTCTTTGTCATCGCCAACGGTGCAAACAGCCGATAGTCACGGCCTGTCAAGAAAAACACAGGTAAGAAACTGACGATCGTGGTCGTCACCGCGGTGACAACCGCCGGAGCCACCTCGCCCGTCGCGTTGTAAATGACATCCGCTCGGGACAATCGATTCGCCCCCTCAGCCTTGCTGCTCTCCCATTGAGCCAGATGTTGATAGATGTTCTCCGAAACAATAATGGCCATGTCGACCATGGTGCCAATCGCAATCGCGATTCCGGCAAGCGACATGATGTTGGCGCCCACGCCAACCAGGTTCATGACGATAAACGACAACAAGACAGCGACGGGTAACGTAACTGCGACGATAAAACTGCTACGAACGTGTAACAAAAACAACAGTATGACCACGGCAGTGATCAGGATCTCGTCCCGCAATGCCGTCGTAAGGGTTGCCACGGTTTCGTCAATCAATCCCGTTCGATCGTACACACCCTTGATCGTGACCCCATCGAGTGATGGCTCGATCTGCGCGATCTTTTGTTTCACTCGATCGATAACAGCACGCGGATTCTCGCCGTATCGCATGACGACTACGCCACCGACCGCTTCGGCACCGTTGTAATCCAACGCGCCGCGGCGAAAATCGGGGCCAAGCTGTACCTGACCAATATCTTTAATACGAACGGGAACACCATCACGCTGCATAATCACTGCGTCTTCGATGTCGGCGATCGCCTTGGCTGTTCCACCGTCGCTACCCAAAAACCCTTTACCGCGGACAATGAACTCCATTCCGCTGCTCTCAACCGTTTTCGCTCCCACATCCAAATTGGAACTGCGGATCGCTGCCGCGACGCTGTCTAACGTGACGCCATGAAATCGCAGTCGGTCCGGATCCACCTCGATTTGATACTGTCGGACGTAACCGCCGATCGACGCCACTTCACTGACACCATCGACAGCTTGCAAATCGTATTTCACCACAAAATCTTGCAGCGACCTTAACTCGGCTAAGTTCATTCCCTCAGCGGGTGGAACGAGCACATAGTAAAAGATCTGTCCCAGACCGGTCGCGTCGGGACCCAATTGAGGGATGACACCCTCGGGCAAAGCGGAGCCGGCCGTGCCAAGTTGCTCCGAAACGCGACTACGTGCCCAGTAAAAGTCGACGTTGTCTTTGAACGTCACCTGAACAAAGCTGTAACCAAACAAACTCTTTCCACGCACTGATTCAGCACCGGGCACGGCCAGCAACGAGACACTCAGCGGATACGTGATCTGGTCCTCGATGTCCTTGGGCGAACGCCCCGGCCAAGGCGTCAACACGATGACCTGATTTTCGCCCACATTGGGGATCGCGTCGATTGGGACGGCGCGGTAACTGAACCAACCGTAAATCGATACGCCGATCGTCAGCAGCACCACCAGCCACGGCTCACGTACGCAGAACTTGATGATCGCACTAAGCATTACGCGCCTCACATGTGTGGGCTGCGGCACAAGTGTCCTCTACCGCCGTCGACGTTCGTGACTGAACACGATTGCTCATGGCGCCACCTCGACAACATTCATGTCTGACACCACCTCTCCACAGGAGAGCATCTCGCTGCCCCAATAGGGATTGACCAGATCGCCACCCGCCTGCATCCAGTCTCCACCTCCCCCAGGTACCATCGGGCAAAACATATGAACCAGTTTCTCCGCCGTCTGGGGTCCGCGCGCCACGTTGGCGGCTCGCAGTAATGCGTGACTGAGTGGGCGGAATCCAGCTCGCGCTTCTTCGATAGATCCATCCAGTCGATTGATGGCACGTTTGGCACGTTGCAGTTGCGACTGCGTTGCATCTGGAACATCGTTTCGTTGCAAGAGTTTCCGTAACGACTCCTCAAGTCGATTGACCGTGATGGGCGGCGGTGTTCGATCGGAGGACAGCGATTGTTGAATCACAAAATATGCCTGGAACACCCGATCAAATTCAGTACCAGCGTCTCCTGGCATCACGATGGTCGCATGCTTGGACAACTTCAACGGACCTGGTGAATAGACCGGCGCCTTACTGGGATCCATCAACGATGGATTGCCAGCCAGCTGCATTTGTGAATCGATCAGGAAGTTTCCCGACGTAGCCACCTGCTCACCGGTCGCGATGCCCTCCAAAATCACGGCCTCTGTATCGGTCATCGCACCAACCGTGACGCGCCGGATCTCGAACCGGCCCGATTCCGTCTCGACATAGACCACACTGTTGTCCCCCGCCATCAACAAGGCATCTCGTGGAATCGTCACGACGTGCTCCTGGGGCAACGGTTCGGTCGAATACCCGAGCTTGGCGGTCGGTATCAAATCCATTCCGCAAATGGGACAATCACCGGGTTGATCACGAATCACTTGTGGATGCATCGGACTGATAAACTTACCCGCAAGCATCGGATCGTAGATTCGATCTTGTCGAATAGCCGAGACAAAAACTCGGGCCGTCGCGTAGTCGCCAGGACGCAATTTTCCATCCGGGTTCAACGTTTCGACACGAACTCGAACCGTTTGCGTCTTGGGATTTACCGTTGGGTCAATAAAGGCAATGCGGCCGGTAAACACTTCGCCCGGTACCGATCTCACCTCGGCTTCGATCTGTTGACCGAACCGAATCCGCGCGGCGTCATCAGGGAACAAATCGAGCATCAACCAAACCGTCGAAAGATCGGCAATTCGGTAGACCTTATCGCCCGCGCGAAGATAATCGCCCTCCACCGCATGCTTATTGACCACCGTTCCAGAAATCGGCGACTTGATTCGGATCCGACTTTCGGCGGTGCCGCGATCGCGGATCTGTGTGATCTGTTCTTCGGTCACGCCCAGTTCGACAAGATTTTGTTTCGCAATCTGCGCCAGATCAACGCCGCCGCCTAACCGCTTCAGGCCGTCGCTTTCGAGTGCCGTTAGAAATTCAACTTGCGCCGAATACAAGTCGGGACTGTACAGCAACGCCAAGTCGTCGTTTTTTTGCACCGGCACGCCAACGTAGTTGGCAAACAGTTTTTCGATTCGTCCGCCGACATACGCACTGATCGTCGCTAACTTGCTTTCGTCGTAGTCAATCGAACCAATGGTTCGAATCGTCTGCTCGGCGGGACCCTGACGGGCGGTAGCCGTTTGAATCCCCACAAGCCGTCTGGCCGCCGGTTCGATGGTGACCGAGATACCGTCCATCGAGCCGCCACTGGTCGCTTCGACCAGCTCCATCGCACAAACCGGGCAGCGTCCGGGCTCAGACGACGGCGGAGTACACATCATCGGACAAATGTATCGCCCGTCATCGGTGCTCGATGAACCGGCGGCGGTTTGGCTTTTGGCCGATCGATTCGACTTCGCGATCGGAACCAAATCCATTGCACAAATTGGACACTTGCCAGGTTCGTTCTGGCGAATTTGCGGATGCATCGGGCATGTATAGATCGTCTCGCCGGAATGATCATGATCTGTCGCTCCGGATACGGTGGCACTGCTGCCTTGAATCCATCCGACGCGCTGCGCGACACCGATCCCGGCAATCCCCGCGACAAAAATGCCCAATAAGATCGCCGCATGAACTGCCGCTTTGACCAACCACTGAAATCCTTCCAACTTTGAACGGCGCGGCTTGATATCTTCGACATCCGTCGTCGAATCGGCGGTCGCGGACGGTTGAAGCGGACCTTCCGTGTCCAAACGATCTTCGCCGGGTGCATCGCTTTGCTGCTCACTCATGCATTCGTCTCCTGGTAAGGACAACCAACTTGTGGACCTTGGTGATTGCCTCTGAAACTATTTCCCTGATGCATTTTGCTGTGAATCTTGCTCATCGGTTTCAACCGCCACGGGCGCGAACTTTTCGGCCTTGGCTTCGTCCGAGAGTGCCGCCCATTTTTGGGGGCATCCGTCGCAGCAAAACCCGATCGTCTTGCCCTCGTATTGCGCCGTCAGATCAACCGAGGGCGTGCCGCCCATAATCGGACATTTCTTGTTAGCAAAGCTGACAGGGGTGGCTTCCACTGTCGTGGGCACTTGGATCACTGGAGCGGTGTCGTCGTCGCGCTCTCTGCAGCCGATGACGACGGACAGCAAAAGCAGCGAACCTGATATAAAAATTACGGAATTGCGCATGGGACTACCTTCGGTGTGATGCAACGGAACGGGACGAAAACATCATCAAGTGATGCGTTCTGGGGCCAGACCGAAACGCGGCGACGCTTCGTAAAGTGGCTTAGGAATCGATAGGGATTTACAAATGGATAAACAACGAGCGCGCACGCTCACTGTGCCTACCGTTCAAATCCGCCAAACGCAAAGAACGCGTTGAGAAAAATCACACCGAGACCCAGAGAGACGACTGGGTGCGACGTGGTTACTAGTGTGGCTAGTGTGATCAAGATCCCCAGCTCGGACCACGTATTGAACAACGCGGCTAGTCAACTCACGAATCGTCTCGTTGCGTTGATCGCTGTGATTCATCGGCGGCGAAGCAGCACCACAACGACAAGCACGAACGACTGCATACGATTCGGATGGCAGCGACCCACTGAGCACCGCCTGCGATTCGTCACTTAAATCTCGCTCAATCGCCGGGGGGGCGACCTTCGCTGCGCAACAACAACAGGGTTGTTCAGATGCCTTGGCGTCGCAGCACCCACAACCACTACAAGCTGTTACTTCCTCACATTCGTTCGTCGCGTAATCCGGACCCAGCGCCAGCACCAACGTCGGCTGGATCGTCATAGCGACGATCAGCGAAAACGTGACGGCAATGCGGATTAGGTCGATCGGTTTCATCACGCAAGCAAAGATTGGTACCGAGTGGAGAGATGAAATTTATCGCTACGAGCCGATAACAGCCATGGGCAATCACGTTGCGACAGTGCCCATTATAGCGCGAGACGCGTCCGATTAGCGAAAAGAAAATGGCAATATCGACCGATCAAGTACGTCCTTCGTCGCAACCAGCATCCAATCGTGCTGGTCGGGCGCCCACGACGGTGCTATGCGTGATCGCGACACTTGGCGGCATCTTTGCCCTCCAAAACTGGTCGGTCGCCGCTGACGCAGGCAATGCAGCAGGTCCGCTGAATACTGAATTTGTCAGTTTTCTACGTGCGGCAACGGGGCAGAACGACGCACAAGCGACACCACTCGAATCGATCCTCTCGATCGCGATGTCGTCGCATCCTCAGATCGCCGCCGCTCGACACAAAGTGGCCGCCGCGGCGCAGCGCGTTCCCCAGGCCGCAGCGCTGCCCGACCCGATGCTCAGCAACACGTTTTGGCCCATTCACGACCAAGCATTACAGACCGCTGGCGGTCGTGTCGGACATCAGATGGCATTGAGCCAACAGGTTCCTTGGCCATCCAAACGCACAGCACGCACAGCCGTGGCCGCACGCGAAATCGATGTCGCGCGTGCCGAATTGGCCAAAGTCGAATTGGAGATCATCACAGCGATCAAACTGGCCTACTATCAGTGTTGGCTCACTGACAAAGCCATCTCCATCCTGAAAGACAATCAGGAACTTGTCAGCGACTTGATTCAAGTCTCCCAAGCACGCTACAAGACCGGCGGTAGCCAACAAGACGTCCTGCGAGCCGAAGCAGAACACGACAAACTAGAAGCAAGGCTCATTGAACTTAGAAAACAGCGAACACGGGCGCACGCGAATTTAGGTGTGTTAATCCAGCAACCAATCGATTTCACACCGACGATCGCGGCGGACCTGGGGGTCAACCAAGTCCACGCCCAACTTGAATCTCTGATCGCGTCCGCCGAATATTGCAATCCAACTCTCCGAGGATTATCGGCCGAAGTCGCACGTGACCGCCAAAAAGAGAATCTAGCCTGCCAACAAAAATATCCAGACATGCAACTGGGTATCGCCTGGTCACTGATCGATGACAATACCAACGTGATCAGCCCCGTCGCCAACGGCCACGATAATATCAACTTCACTTTCGGCGTCACGCTGCCGATCTGGCGAGACAAAATTAACGCCGGCATTCGTGAAGCCGCCCACACCCGCAGCGACTCTCAATACCGTGTGCAAGCCGAGCGTGATCGACTTCGTGGTCAGCTCCGCCGACAATTGGCGGACGCCTTCGCGGCGGCGGAACAGAAAAAGCTATTCGATGAGCGACTGGTTCCACGCACCCAGCAAATCCTCAAAATCGCAACAGCCGACTACCAAGGTAAGAAAGCTGACTTCACGGATTTGATCGATATCTATCAGGAACTGTTGGGGTACCAAATCCAGGTGGCAACCATCGAAGCCACGCTGGCTAGCACGATTGCCCAGGTCGAGCGGTCGGTTGGCTGCACGGTGACCCCCTGAGCTTTTGGGACGGTGAACGCATTGGTAGCAACCGCCATGGGGTACTAACGGACCACGAATTGCCGTGCGTGATTGCGGGACCGGGCATTGCCAACGCAGGTGCCCTGGCACTTGTTAGACTGCTACAATCCTGCTTTCGCACTCATGGATCTGCTGATCGTGTTTTCTCGTGGCAATGCATCAATTCTGTTCTGCCTGTTTCTTGTCGTCGGATGTAACCGCATGCCCGATGACGGAGTTCAGTTTGCTGATGTAGCAAAGTCCCAACCGATCACGATCGAAGACTTTTCTGACTTGCGGTTCACGGACAAAGACGGCAACGAGGTTCAGTTGGCCGAGGTGATGACACGGGATTATTTGGTCCTGGTGGTCACGCGCGGATGGTACGGCGGCGTATGTTTTTATTGCTCGTCACAGACATCGCGTTGGGCGCGTCGCTTTGATGAACTGGAGCAATACGATGCACAGCTGATTGTCATATTCCCAACCGAAACGGCTGAAGAGGCCCCCAAACTGGCGGAGCTGACCAAGCGAATCAAGGGTGGCGATATCCCCAACGAAAACATCCCTTATCCGATCCTGTTGGATATCAACCTGGTGGGCGTCGACCAACTGGGAATTCGCGACGAACTGGCCAAGCCGGCAACCTACATCATTGATCGCGAAGGTCGCGTGCGGTTTGCCTATGTGGGTGAATCCATCGCGGACCGACCCACTGTCGACTCCATTTTAAATCAGCTCGCAAATCTGAAAAACTAAGGTCCGTCAATCATTCATGTCGCAGGACCACAGCGCACGGGACGACCAACAGTTTATCGAAACGTGCCTCCGGATGCGGTTGTTGCAAGCCAGCGATGCGGAGTCGTTGCGAGAATCGATCGGATCAACAAGTGGTTTTGTGGCACAAACTGCTCTTCAGAAAGGTCTGTTGACCCCTGCAGACGTCGACATCGTTCAATCGCTTCAGAATCCCGATAGCGTCGTTCCCGGCTATACGATTTTGGAGATGATCGGACGCGGCGGAATGGGTGTGGTCTATCGAGCCCTGCAGAAGGACCTGGAACGCGCGGTCGCGCTCAAGACCATTTTGATTAGCAACATCAACGACTCGACCGTCGCTGCTCGCTTTGAGCGGGAAGCCAAAGCGGTCGCAAAACTGCAGCATCCAAATATTGTTCAAGCGCTCAGTTTTGGCCGGCATGAGGGACGATATTACTTTGCGATGGAATACGTTCCCGGCAGGACCTGTGAGCATGCGCTGCATGAAGAACGACTCCTGACGCCCGCTGCGGTGTGGTCCATTGTCCGACAAGTCGCCTCTGGGCTGATGCATGCCTTGAGCCAGAACTTAATTCATCGCGACATCAAGCCTGCCAATTTGATTCTTCAGCCGCCGCCGGATGGGTCAGCAAGCCGCTCAGAGATCGTCAAGATCACGGATTTTGGACTGGCGATGTTTGCCGATCAAAGCGCCGAGCAAATGAAATTGACAACCGGCGACAAGATCATGGGAAGTCCCGCCTACATGTCACCGGAGCAATTCGGCGGCGATACGGTAGATTTTCGCAGCGACATTTATTCCTTGGGCGCGACCGCGTGGCATCTACTATTTGGCAAAGCCCCGTTTCACGGTCCCAGCATCGCCGCGCTGTATCGTCAGAAATCACAACCACTGGTCTTTGATCAATCTTCGCTGCCCGTGCAGGTGCCACCGGAACAGATGCAATTGCTAATGGCAATGCTCCATCACGATGTCAATGGTCGACCGCAAGATTATCGGCAGTTGATCGATGCGATTGACGCACTGAATGTTTGCGAATCGATCACACGCGGTGTGACGCCTTTGGGATTACCTGTTGAATCGAAATCGTCACGAACCCCACCCTCACCGATTAGCGATCAACCAACATCAACGCGAGTCTTTGAAAACTTACAAGAAACGCTGCCGCCAAACAGTACTACGGCTTCGCAGGATCAGGCCCTATCAACCATTGAACTAACGCGCCCTCAGCATCACCCAAGGGTATCAAAACTCAAATGGTGGGGCTTGGCGGCGATCCTCGCCGCCGCCGTTGTCGCGACGGGAGTCATCGGGTCACGTTCTACGGTTCGTGGTCCACGGACGCACACACGAGTCGTCACGAACACGCCTCTGTTTGACGGTGTCACGCTCCGTGGTTGGGATGTCGGTGGATCAATGATCGGAGCGTGGAATACGGTTCAGGCCCCGGATGCCTCGACAGCGATCGCTTGCACCACCCAACAAGGAGCATTGAGTCGCCGGTATCCTGAAACTCCCTACCCTCGAATCAGTCTGTTTGTTTGGCCGCTACATGACAGTGGACCTGTCGACATCGACTTTGCCATAGATTCCAGCGTCGATTCAGACGTAAGGGGTTGTTTGAAAATTTCTTCGTCCGGAATTCAACTGGGAACGAAAACGTCCGACTTTGATGCAATTGCCGTATCGGTGACTGCGGCTGCGCCCAACACGTTGAAACAACGTTACCACGTTGTCCACATCGAACGTCAGCCGACTGACTGGTACGTCTTTCTCGAAGAAAAACTTGTTGGCACGTTGCCGATCGATCGGGTGGGACAAGGTAACGAGATTCGCTTGGTCGTGCATGGTTCCGACGCAGCAGACGATAGGCAATCCAGCGCATTTTTTGCGGAAGTGCAACTGTACGATCTCGAACCGGCCGGTGATCCAAAACCCGCAAGTTCAACTCCCTGATAATCGGGTTCTTTTTTGACGGGAGCTTGATCCGGCGCCTGATGGCGACACGCCTTGGCAGACAAATCGTTGTTTGATGGCAAATCAAACGACATTGACCCAATCCGGGCGACCTCTATACTCGCGCCGAACATTCAGCAGATGCGTATTGCCGCAGATGCAACACCTGCTGACATATGACACCTGCTGACGATCGGCGACCCCGCGCCGCCTGCCATCGCAAGATTGGCTTAAGCGGTCGACTCGATGTGCAACGCTAGTCCATGTTTGGAAGGCACCGATTCAATGACTCCAAGACGCGAACTTCCTTTCGTCGACATTCATTGCCACCTGCTACCGGGGATCGATGATGGGTCAGACTCTTGGGATACAACGCTAGCGATGGCGCAGCAGGCGGTCGATGACGGAATCGAAACGATTGTGGTCACGCCGCATCAGTTGGGAAACTACAACTGCAATCACGGAGACGCGATTCGTCACCTGGTGGCGGAAACCCGAGATTTTTTGGCCCAACACCAAGTCCCGCTGAGAATTGAACCCGGTGCGGACGTGCGAATTGAACCCGAGATGATTGCCGGTCTGCAGTCGGGCGAAGTCGTTTCGTTGGCAGACCACCGAAAACACGTATTACTCGAATTGCCACACGAACTCTATTTTTCGATCGATCGCGTACTCGATCAGCTTCACCATCACGGCATGACCGGGATCCTGTCTCACCCCGAACGCAACCAGGGAATACTTCAAAGTCCGCACGTGGTTGAACCGTTGGTACGACAAGGATGCCTGATGCAAATCACGGCGGCGAGTTTGATCGGAACTTTCGGACCGGATTGCCAACGAATGAGCGAGTGGCTGCTAAACGAGGGACTTGTACATTTTATTTCGACGGACGCTCATAGCACCCGGTCAAGGCGACCGAATTTAAGCCGCGCGTTTGAAGCAGCTTCCGAAATTGCCGGTGACGAAATTGCACTTGACCTTTGCTGCCGAAACCCCGCATGTGTCGTCAATGGTCAGGATGTGCAGCCATTGATACGACCCGTCAAAGCAAATTCCAAAGGACTGTTTGCCAGCCTGTTTGGAAAGCGATAGGTGTATTAACGCTGCCCATCAAGCCACCCACCAGTGCTCTGCCCGGTAGACATTTCTGACAGCTATCCGCGAATCATCAAACAGGGTGCGCATTGGATTTTGTGAATCAGCTTTCAAGTTGCACCCATGAAACACAGCAGAAATCTGCAACTCACGGTCGATACTCTGATGCGTTCGCTGCTGATACTCAGCACGCTGTTGCTAGTTGCTCAATGCGCACGTGCCCAAGGTGTACCTCGCTGGCCAGATCAACTGGACACTGGACCGTATCGGATTCACGCTGATTTCAAGTTGGCAAAAGTTCCGGGCTTAGTGAACCAACTGGTCAAGCTTGAAACGGACGTTTCAACTGCACTGCAGATCGGAACACCCAACGAACGTATCGAGCTTTATCTATTTCAAGAAAAGAGATCCTACCAGCAATATGTAAGCAAGTACTTTCCAACCGTACCTACACGCCAAGCGCTCTACATCAAGAAAAATGGACCAGGGATGGTGTTTGCCTATTTAAGCGACGATTTCCTGGTTGATTTGCGACACGAAACAACACACGCGCTGCTGCACGCAAATCTGCCGTTGGTACCACTTTGGCTCGACGAAGGACTGGCGGAGTATTTTGAGGTCGCTGCGCAGGATCGCGTTCATGGCCACCGACATTTGCGTGCTGCCAAATGGAAGCAACGACTTGGTCGGCTAAGACGCATGGAGAAACTCGAAGCGATCGGACACATATCCAAGATGGGAAAGGCCGAATACGAAGAGGCCTGGTCGTGGGTGCACTTTATGCTTCACGGAGACGCGCTGGCTCGCAACGAGTTACTCGCCTATCTGGCCGACATCAAGAATCTAAATCCACCAGGACGACTAAGCCGTCGCCTGAGCAGTCACGTCGCGAATCTTCAGAACGAATACCGGGCTCATGTGCGGTCGTGGCCATCCAGGTCGGCTGTCGCCGTGGCTCCGCAGCGATCGTTTTGAATACAGAGTGCGCGGCCAAAATGAAGTCACTTGCTATCACCTGAATCGACTCAATGTTGCGTTTATGCGAGACATGAGGGTATTCCGGACACATTCGGGCATTTACTGGCGAGTCGGGCACGTCGAGTCGATAAGAGCATCGTATATCTGAAGTAACTCGGCCAATAATGGAATGAGAGCGGAGATTTTTGATGAAAGTGTTATTCAATATCGGAGTGGGCCTTGCGAGTATCGCAAGCGTCTTCATGGCTGTGCCACAGATCTCCTTCGCTGCTCAACCGGCCAGCATCCAGCAGGAAGCGCTCGTTGTCAAAGATGTTTCGCTTGCCAACGGCGGCGTCTTGAAAGGGCAAATCCTTACCAGCAATGGTCAAGCACGCGCCAATGTTCCTGTGATTCTGGGACAAAAGGGAAAAGCGTTAGCCACAACGACCACCAATGCGGATGGCGAGTTTGCTTTCAAGGGTGTTCGATCTGGGATGTACCACGTATCGGCCGGAACCCAGGGTGGGATGTACCGTGTGTGGTCAGAAAAGACTGCACCGCCCAAGTCCAAAACCGGTGTGATGATCGTGAACAACGACGAAGTTATTCGAGCACAATTGGGCGATTGGTGGCATAGTTTGTCAGGCCCTTGGAAAGCAGCCATTCTGGCTGGGATCACGGCCGCAATCGTCCTGCCCATCGTTCTCAGCCAAGATGACGACGATGACGCCAGCTAGGAACACAGTGATCAAAGCGTAGACACAAACGACACATGTAAATCATGTGTCGTTTTTTTATGCGCCCAAATTCTTGCCTTCGACCTCTGAATTCGATCGCAGCAAACTGGGCGAACGATCGACTTGCCCGGCTACAACGCGTAATGACTGCTGTAAAACGGCTGTGAAACTGCTCGTTGATTGCGATTGACCACGAAATATCCGCTTTGATACTTTCCCGCCTCTTCGAGGCCGGTTGAGACTCCGCCGATAGGTGTTGCCTGCCCCGCAGAATCCTCTGCTGCCGCTGCCAATCGCGAGCATGGATTCCGCGGGCCAGTCACTACCTGACGCATACCAGAGTTCAGCTAAGACTCGAATGATCGAAGATTCGAAATCGGGTTATGTGTCAAAGGTTCAACCACCATGTGCTTCCAGGGTCTTCATAACAAGACACCAACGTGCCAATTCGCGTACGTCACGGCACTCGTAGGTACGCTTCTCGCTTTCGCTGGTTGCAATAACCGTGTCATTCAGGCAACCAATTTGCCAAGCCAATACGTTGCGCCGTACTACCCGTCGGCCAATCAGATCGATCTGTCGCGACTCTCTAACGATGCCTCGGATTCGGAACGCCTTGCCGGCGGAGATTTGATCGGCGTGACGATTTCAAGCGGACTGGAAGAAAAGCCCGAGATCAAACGGGTTCGTGTCAACGAATCCGGCGAAGTCAATGTACCGATCGTCGGGATCGTTCCAGTCGCAGGACTAACACTTGACGAAGCAGAGAAGCTGATTGGCGACGAGTCCATCCAACGTCGCAAATTCGTCAATCCGGTCGTTACCGTTACGCTCGAAAAGAGACGCATGCGAAAGGTCGCCGTCTTTGGAGCCATCTCGAGACCGGGCACGTACGAGATACCTGCCAACAAATGCGATCTCGCAGCGGCGATTGCCGCCGCCGGCGGACTGACGGCGACGGCCGACACCACCGTGCAGATCCGCAGCCCCAAACCGAACCAACCGCAAGTTCAGACGGTCAGTCATGAATTCACTGATCCAACGCAAACGCCGTTGCTGAACCAGTCCGGTGAGTCCATCGAAATCGATCTAACACGGCCGGAAGAAAATCGACGCGAACAGTTCGAGTTGATCGACGGCTCGATTGTGATGGTCAGGGAAAAGCGACCGCGAGCCGTCTTCGTGACCGGCATGGTTCGTTCGCCAAAGAAAGTAGATATACCCGAAAATTCCGATCTGCGATTGCTTGATGCCATCACGATGGCCGGCGGTCGATCCACACCGTTTGCTCAGAAGATCAAAGTGATCAGAACATTGGATGGTCGAGCGGCACCGATTTCCATCATGACGACCTACTCCAAAGCGAAAAAGGACGGTTCTGCCAATCTCCGGCTTGCCGCCGGAGATGTCGTCAGCATGGAGGAGACAACCGGCTTGCTCGTGTTCGAGGCCATTCGAAGTGTCTTTAGCTTTGGCATCGGGGCCAGCGTACCGGTATTTTAAAAGTACCGGTCCTTTCAAAGCATCGGTCTTATAGCAATCGCGTTTATCACTCGTTTTCATCAGAACTGCCGGCAGCAACGCTGCCAACAACATTCCTTCCAACAACGACAACGACTCCGGCATGGAATCCAACTTGCGACTCGCAACGGTCCCCGAAGAGACCGATTCGTTTGCCGATACGTTGCAGAATGTCATGCGATTCGGCCGCGCGCTGCGAGCTCGCATGATTTATCTGATCGCCTCGGTCGCGGTTTGCTGCGTGCTCGGCGCTCTGCAATACACCAGGGCGACGCGAATCTACGAAGCTTCTGCCGTCGTGATGGTGATGAAATCGGGCAGTGATTACTGGGATGCATCCGCGATGCATTCTCAACGGATGGATCAACTTCCCACCTACGAACGACTTTTTTCGAGTGATGCTGTTTTGAAAGGCGCCTGCCAAAGACTAAAGGCGGGTGCTGCGACCATCCCCAGCGAATGGCTGGTCGATTTTGAAACAAGCAGTGTCGACCATTGGCCCGATATCGTCCGCAACGGGCTATCGACATCGATGCTCAGTAACACGCAATTAATCGAACTGAGATACAGCTCCAAAAACCCGGACGGTGCGACGTTCGTTATCAATGCGGTCGTCGATTCTTATCTCGAATACATCGACCAGAATCACAAGGACAACTCTGCCAAGATATTCGAGATGCTCGAGAGTGAACGGCACGATGTCGAATCTCAGTTGGCGACGAAGCAAACCGAACTATTGGACATCACACGAACGGTGAAATCGATCGGAGTCGGCACAGAGGCAATGGTTCAACCGGTCGTGC
>JABDKS010000263.1 GCA_013002105.1 Pirellulaceae bacterium
CCCAAGTAATCTTGCTGGACCAAGCCAGCGACTCATTCAAGTTGACCGGACTGACGTCAAAACCTGTTGTTTCAGTCCTCCGCGACTTTTCGGCTCCCGTGCGTTTAAGAATGGAGCGGAGTGACGAGGAATTGGCTTTCTTGATGGCACACGATTCAGATGCATTTAATCGCTGGGACGCGGGACAAACGCTCGCCACCAAGCTGTTACTCGATTTGGCCGGTGACGTCGGCGACGGCAACCCACTGGTGATGTCCACATCCTTTAGCGACGCGTTCGGCCGGTTGTTGGCCGACGATTCGCTGGACGGATCGTTCAAAGCGCTCGCATTGACGTTGCCTCAAGCATCCGTCCTGGGCCAAGAGATGGCGGTGATCGATCCCGATGCATTGCATGCCGCCAGAGAGTTCTTTCGTGAAAACTTGGCGAAGACGCATTCGGATGCGCTGTACAAGTCCTATCAAGAACTAAGCAGCGACGGACCGTACAAAAATGACCAGCGCAGCATCAACCGACGTCGGCTCAAGAACGTACTGCTGGGTTATCTTTCGGCCTTACAAACCGATCGATCCGATGCGATCGTTGCGGCTCAATTCGACACGGCCGACAACATGACCGACCAACAAGCCGCGTTATCGTTGCTGGCGAATTCACAATCACCCGATCGCCAACGCGCGTTGCAGTCGTTCTATGATCAGTATCACCACGATCCGTTGGTGTTGGACAAGTGGTTCTCTGTCCAAGCGATATCGCGACGTCCGGACGCCATTGAACAAGTCGTCCAATTGACCGAGCACCCTGATTTTACGATCGACAACCCCAATCGCGTTCGTTCGCTGTTAGGAGCTTTTACTCAGAACCAACTGAGGTTCCATCAGGCCGACGGAGCGGGGTATCGACTGCTCGCCGATTTCGTTCTGCAAATCGAATCGGCCAACCCGCAACTCGCCGCGCGGTTGGTTGCCGCGTTGAATAGTTACCGACGATTCGATCCAGGACGACAGGAGCAAATGGAAAGTCAACTCCAGCGAATCGCGGCACATGACGGTTTGTGCAAAGACGTCTACGAGATCGTACAGCGGGCGCTCAGTTTTCAAGCAACTTCGTAAGGTGCCACGCCAAATTGACGCTCGCAGTTGGAAATTCGATGACTTTGTTGGAGGGCCGGATTCCGCCAGCCGCATGTGCAAGCGCGGTCGGTGAGAACCGGACCGACCCATGATGCAGCAGCGGTGAAGCCGTTGAACCCTTCACGGCGAGATGTGGTGTCGGATCCTCAAAATCCGCTACGGCGTTGCCCGGACGGGCAGTGGCAGATGTGCTGCGTCCAGCGCCCCGCGAGAGACGCGATTCTTTACTCAGTCGAGTCGTTTGCGAGACTCTTGGCGCTGCGATCATCTGAGTCCAAATTCGCAAACTCGACCGCCGTCCGCCGGGCGTCGTCCTTGCCAACTTTCGCGACCATTTCGTCATCCACTTTGTGGAGTTTGGTGTAGGAGGGATGATGAGATTCTTTGTAGGGGTTGTTACTCTTGGCGTTGTAACAGCAAATCAGCGCCCACCGTGCCTGATCGGATTGATTCGACGCGCTGCAGTGCAACGTGTTGGGATGAAAAAACAATGCATCGCCCGGATCCAATTCACAATACACCAACGGCAGTTCCTTTTTGGCCGCCTGGACACGTTCTAGATCGGCGCCCGCCTGGTCTCCTGTCAACACGTGATTGATCCGTCCCATGTGGTGCGAGCCTTGCAGTACTTGCAGACAACCGTTTTGCTGGGTTGCCTTGTCGACGGCGATCATGACGCTGCACAATCGTGGAAAAAGTAATCCGTTTTGGTACCAATACCCATAGTCTTGATGCCAAGCCCAAGCGCCCCCTACCCTGGCATCCTTCAAAATCATCTTGCTGTGATAATGGTAGGCTTCGTCATCAATCAACTGTTCGACGCGATCAACCAAGCGACGGCAACGTGCGAACATGCCGTAGATGCCGTCGCCGGGGTGATTCCAAAGCGACAGACGAACATGATTTCCCTGTCCATCATCGCGCGACGATGACGCACGGTCCATGGCATGATCATTCATCGCCGTCTCGCGAAGCAATTCGATTTCATCGACGCTGAAGAGCTTGTGTGCGAACAAATAGCCGCTGCGGTGGTAGTCGGCAACTTGCTGATCGGTGAATCGTTCCGAAGCAATTGATTCGCTGGAGCTTGTCATCGCGATTCCGGACTCATTGGGGGGTTGAGTGGCTTGGCGGGTGTGCCAGGTAAGATTTTACGCGAAACGCTTCGTTGCAAACAGTAAACCGCAATCTCCGTTCGCTGATATAATCAGCTGAATGAAACCTACCCACCTGATCATTCTGATCGCATTGGCCAGCACCCATGTCGTCGCTGACGATACCCATGCCGTCGCTGACGATGTCGACTTTGCGCGCGACGTATTGCCCGTTTTGTCCAATAAGTGCTTTGTATGCCATGGACCGGACACTCAAGATGACATTGTTCGACTTGATTTGGCCGATGCCGCCACCGCTGATCTGGGCGGGTATCGTGCCGTCGACCAGCAGCATCCGGACCAAAGTCACGTGCTGCTGCGAATCCATTCCAGCGACGATCCAATGCCACCGGCGGACGCGGAAAAACAATTAACTGATGCGGAGCGGGACCTGATCAGCCGATGGATTCGCCAAGGCGGACAGTATGCCAAACACTGGGCGTTTGTTGCGCCGGTGAAGTCACCCGATCACGATGGCAGTTCGCCAGCACAGATCGATGCATTGGTGCAAGCGAAACTGAAAACCAAGCAGATTGACTTCGCGGCGGAGGCTGACCGCACGACGTTGGCACGCCGCGCCGCCTTGGTGTTGACGGGACTTCCGCCAGAACCCGACCAATTAAATCAGTTCCTGGCCGATCGATCCGATACAGCGTACTTGCGGTATGTCGATCAACTACTCGCCAGTCCTCGATTTGGCGAACACCAAGCACGTTATTGGTTAGATGCTGTTCGATACGGTGACACGCATGGATTGCACCTGGACAATCGTCGCGGCATCTATCCCTACCGTGATTGGGTCGTCAACGCATTGAACGACAATCTACCACTGAGCGATTTCATTACTTGGCAAATCGCCGGCGACCTACTACCCAACCCGACATTGGCACAGCGCACGGCGACCGGGTTCGTACGTTTGAACCCCAGCACCGGAGAAGGCGGCGCGATCACCGAAGAATTCCAAGCAAAAAACAACTTTGATCGTGTGGAGACATTCGGCACTGTCTTCCTTGGTATGTCACTGACGTGCGCCCGGTGTCACACCCACAAATACGACCCAATCACACAAACGGAGTACTACCGACTGATGGCGTACTTCAACAATACCGCCGAACCTGCGCTCGATGGCAACTCGTACACTTACGGGCCGACCGCTCGCGTCCCGGCCAACCAAGCCGACTGGCGACGCTGGAATGACCTCGAAACCAAACGCGAGAAACTGCTTGCTGAGTTCGCGACGGAGTTGGCGTCTGCCGAGAAACTTGCCGAAATTCTGCAATATGCCTCGGCGCGGTCCAATTGGAAAACCACGAATTGGCGAATCTCCCAACCGCTGCCGGCCGACGCGGCGATGCCCAACGCTGACATACCAGACGTCGCCGATAACGAAGGCAAAAACGGCACGGCCACAAAGGAGAACGAGTCGGAACTCTGGAGCCAAGCCGGTGGATTACCTGGCGAGATATCTGGGCGTGCCGCCAAAGGAAAATTGCCCGGGGTCGGGCAAGCCGTCTGGGTTTTGTTCGATGTCGATGTACCCGAAGACCAAAACCTCTTGCTGACATTCTCGGGCGGGTCAGGATCGATGATTTTTGTCGACAATCCCGTGGAACCACTGGTCACGAAAGAAAACAACGATCGCGCCGTGATCGTGACGCTGCCACTTCAGCAAGGCCGACACCAGATCCGGCAGAAAATGGTTGGGTACAGCGGCATGTCTGCTTTGCAATCGGAGATTCAGCACCCATGGGACGCGCTTGCAAAAAGCAAACAGTGGGACAACGTCTCCAAGCGTGATCGACTGTTAATGCTTGCCGATCCCGATGGTCCTTTGGCGCAATATCCCCAGGCGAACATCGCTGGCAAGATCGCGGCGCAGATCCGCGAACTCGAGTCACGTTTTACGACGACCCTGGTGGCACAAGAACTGTCCAAGCCGCGTGAGACGCGTTTATTAACGCGAGGTGAATACCACCAGCCACAAGGTGACCCGCTGGACCCTGGTATCTTGCAAGTGGCTTTGCCGTTGCCTGCCGACGCACCCAAGAACCGGTTGGCGTTGGCCGACTGGTTGACCGACCGAGACCAACCGTTGGTCGCCCGCGTATTGGTCAACCGAATCTGGCAACGCGTTTTCGGCCAAGCACTGGTTCGATCACCCGAGGATTTTGGATTGCAAGGTCAACAACCGACCCACCCCCAATTGTTGGATTGGCTTGCGGTCGAATTGCACGAGAGCAACTGGAATCTGAAACATCTGTTGCGTTTGATGGTAACGAGTCGAACATTTCGTCAAAGCTCTGCGTGGCGCGGCGACATCGACGATCCCGAGAACCGACTGCTCGCGCGCGGACCAAGTCATCGCTTGGATGCCGAAGTTCTGCGTGACGTGGGACTTTGGGCCAGCGGGTTATTGGATCCACACATGGGCGGCGAAGGGGTCAAACCGTACCAGCCAAGCGGCATGTGGCTAGCCATGGCACACCCGGCCAGCAACACCAAGACCTACCAGCGAGACCAAGGCGAGCGGCTCTACCGCCGCAGTTTGTATGTGTATTGGAAACGAACCAGTCCGCATCCGATGATGACGCTGTTCGACGCTCCCGATCGCGAGTCGAGTTGTGTGCGTCGATCGCGCACGAGTACGGCGCTGCAATCCTTGGCGATGCTGAACGAAACTCAGCGAATCGAAATCGCTCGCAAATTGGCATCGCGATTGATCCGCCAGCACGGCACCGATTCGGAAAGGTTGACGCAACTTTTCAAGCTGCTGAGTTGTCGCGAACCCAACGATGCCGAAACGACGGCTTGTATGAATCTGCTGGCCGAAATGAAAAAACGCTACGCGGCATCACCCCAGGACGCTGAGCAATTGCTGTCGATTGGCGAGGCCGCCAGCGACCACGAGCAAGACGGGGCAAGCCTGGATCCTGTCGAGCAGGCCGCATGGACCCAAGTGGCTGCGACGGTGCTGGCCAGTGACGTCGCTATATTGCTGTATTAACAACCATCCGCTTTGACTGACGCAATTCGCCATGAATCCGATTCGTGAACACGAACTGATGATGACCCGCCGACAACTGTTCGGGCGGTCGGCGTTAGGGTTGGGAACCGCTGCGATGGCAGGTCTGATCGGCGACGATCTACAAGCGGCGACGGATTCGGCTGGCTTGCACCACGCGGCCAAAGCCAAACATGTCATCTATCTGTTCATGAGCGGCGGCCCGAGTCACTTGGATCTCTGGGATTACAAACCCAAGATGCACGAGATGTTTAATCAACAGTTGCCCGACCATGTTCGTGACGGGCAACGTGTCACGGGGATGACCGCCAACCAAAAAAATGGCCTGCCGGTCTGCCCGAGCAAATACAAGTTCACCAAGCACGACAATAACGCCGACGGCGTATGGATTAGCGAACTACTGCCACACACCGCAACGGTCGCAGATGAATTGTGTGTTGTACACAGCACCTTCACCGAAGCGATCAATCATGATCCTGCGATCACTTACATTCAAACCGGCAGCCAAATACCTGGCCGCCCCAGTCTGGGCGCCTGGATCAGTTACGGTCTTGGCAGCATGAACGAGAACTTGCCGCATTACGTTGTGATGCACGCACGCACCAAGTTTCCGGAGCAGAGTTTGTTCAATCGATTGTGGGGAACCGGGTTCATGCCGTCGGATCATCAAGGCATGTTGATGCGCAGCCAGGGTGATCCGGTACTGTACTTGAGCAATCCTGAGGGCGTGAGCGCTGCGGATCGACGCCTGCAACTGGATGCGCTCGCCGCGTTAAACCAAGAACAACATAGAAGATTTGGCGACCCGGAAATCTTGTCACGAATTCGGCAGCACGAGATGGCGTACCGGATGCAATCGTCGGTGCCGGAACTGACCGACTTGTCCCAGGAGTCCAAAGAAACAATGGACTTGTACGGCGAGGACGCCAAGACGCCCGGCACGTTCGCCGCTTGCTGTTTGAACGCTCGGCGTCTGGTCGAACGGGGTGTTCGCAACGTGCAAATATTTCACCGCGGTTGGGACGCGCATGGACGATTGCCTGCCGAGCACGAATCACAGTGCAAAGACATCGACCAGGGATCAGCGGCATTGATCAAGGACTTGAAACGACGCGGATTGCTGGACCAAACCCTGGTGATATGGGGTGGTGAATTTGGACGAACCGCGTATTGCCAAGGAAACCTGACACGCGAAAACTATGGTCGCGACCACCACCCGCGATGCTTTACCACCTGGATGGACGGCGGTGGAATCCGCCCGGGGATCACCTACGGTCGGACCGACGATTTTGGCTACAACATCGCCGACGCCGATGGAAATCCCATGATGCCGCAACCGGACAATGAGAAATGGACGCCGGGTACGATGCACATACACGATTTGAACGCGACGATCTTGCACTTGCTGGGCATCGATCACAAACGCTTGACGTATCGGTATCAAGGCCGTGATTTCCGCCTGACCGACGTCCATGGGCACGTGATTGGTGATCTTTTGGCCGGCTAAGAGCCCCCAACGCTAGCTCGCCGCGGAATCATCGATATTTGGAGTTTTTCTGCAAAAAACAGAATCCAAACTTTGCTGCGTCTCGTCGTACTGCTGGGACGCGACGGCGCCGATTGTATCTTCGGTTCATTTCGCCGCATTGAACCCACGACTGAATCATTTTCATTATGGATGTGGATTTTATCGGAGGCCGGGACCCGTTCTGGCCACGTCGCGCCAGGACAGGTCCCGGCCTCAAAAAAATTCGAATGATCCACATCATCCAACAACGACACAGGTATTCCGATCATGACGCCAAAGTTTCTAGCCGCGAACCGCATGGTTCGCAATTTATGTTCGGCGATTTGTTGCCTTGCGCTCATGGGATTGCTGGTCGCGGCGGTTGGGTGTGGTTCCAAATCTAACACATCCATCGGGACCGCCGCCCGTACCGACGATATGGCTCCGATGTCTAAACGTGCGGCAGCACCCAGTGCCATCGTCGATTTTGAAAGTGAGTCAGCCGAAATGCCCGATATGGCGCCGGATGAAGGTGTCGGCCCGGGGATGGCCGGTGATCAGCACGACAAGATCGTCGAAAACCCGTTCATGCGTGTATTGGATCATCCACTGAGCACGTTCTCGGTCGACGTTGACACGGCATCGTATAGCAAAGTCCGGCAGCACTTGCTCGGTTACGGAAGATTGCCGCGGCCCGATGCCGTTCGTATCGAAGAACTCGTCAACTACTTTGCCTACGATTACCAACCGCCCACGACCGACCAGAGCGAACCGTTTGCAACCCACATCGCCATCGCACAAGCACCGTGGAATCCCAAGCACCGATTAGCACGTGTCGCGCTCAAGGGTCGCGTGATGGACAACAACGTGCGTCCGGCAAGCAATCTGGTTTTACTGGTGGATACGTCGGGATCGATGAAGTCGCCCAACAAACTGCCGCTGTTGCAACGCGCACTAGGCTTGCTCTTACAACAGTTAAACGAAAACGATCGCGTCGCGGTCGTCGCATACGCCGGCTCGGCCGGCTTGGTCCTGGACAGTACACCGGCAACCGAACAATCGACCATCATGCGGTCGTTCTCGCGACTCAAAGCCGGGGGCAGCACCAACGGCGGACAAGGTTTGCAATTGGCCTACCAGATCGCACGCGACAATTTTGTCGCCGGCGGCACCAATCGGATTTTGTTGTGCACCGACGGCGATTTTAATGTCGGACAAACCAGCGATGATCAGCTTGTCACCATGGTCGAAAAAGAATCCAAGAGCGGCATCGACTTGACCGTGCTGGGATTTGGCATGGGCAATCTGAACGACGCCATGCTGGAACAAATCAGCGGTAAGGGGAACGGCAACTACGCCTTTATCGATACGTTCAACGAAGCGAGAAAGGTTCTGCAAGACCAGCTTGCTGGAACGCTGGTCACGATTGCTAAAGATGTCAAGATTCAAGTCGAATTTAACCCGGCCCATGTCGCCGCCTACCGACTGATCGGATACGAAAACCGAATGCTGGAGTCGGAGGACTTCAATGACGACAAGAAGGATGCCGGCGAAATCGGAGCGGGGCATGCCGTGACCGCGTTGTACGAAATCATTCCGACGGGCACCGAAATCGATGCAGACATTGCTAAAGTCGACCAACTGAAATACCAGCAAGCACCTAAGCCTTCGGCAGCCTCCCAGTCGGGTGAACTGCTGACATTGAAACTGCGTTACAAACTGCCAGGCGAGGACGAAAGCAAGTTGCTGGAACACGTCGTGATGGACAGTGGAGCGTCGTTTGATCAGGCCGATACGGAATTTCAGTTTGCCGCAGCCGTGGCTGGCTTCGGCATGCTGCTGCGTGAAAGTGAACACGGCGGCGATTGGACCTACGACGCGGTCGCCGAGGTCGCCGGAGGAGCAGTCGGCAGCGATCCATTCGGATTGCGTCAAGAATTTTTGGAAATGGTTACGTCAGCCAACACGTTGGCGTCGAAGTAACGATAAAAGCGGCCGGGCCTGAGCATCTGACAACCGACGCTAGCGCGTAAACGGCTAGTGCTCTTGAACCAGCCGTTTAGGCGATAGCCTCGGTTCCAGCATACGACAACCGGCGTTATTGCGCATATGGCCAACGCGATTGAACCAGCCGATCGGCGATAGCCGCGGTTCTGCCATCCATTAACCGACGCTAGCGCGTAACGGCTAGTGCGTTTGAACCAGCCGTTTAGGCGATAGCCTCGGTTCCAGCATCCGACAACCGGCGCTATTGCGCATACGGCCAACGCGTTTGAACCAGCCGATCGGCGATAGCCGCGGTATTGCCATCCATTAACCGACGCTAGCGCGTAACGG
>JABDKS010000282.1 GCA_013002105.1 Pirellulaceae bacterium
AAAGTTGCGTCCCTGTCCGAGGACGCTTCGACCAGAGGCAACCTGATTGGGCGAATTGCAGCGTTGGATGGCTGGCCGCAAAGTGACGACCCGTCGCACGGCGTCCTCCGATTGATCCAACAGCAACCCGCCGGTCCGGGACGTCAGCAAGTCGTCGTGGGGTTTGTCCAGGGGATCAGTCGTCGTGGACGCACGGCGGCGGCCATTGCGCCCGATGTCACGAATGCGATTTGGAAATTGCTGAACACCGAGCAAGAAGAGGTTTGGCAATTAGCCGCGTTACTGGAATCCTATGGAGCCCCGCAAACGTTTGGTACGCACCAGAATGCAGAAACGATTCAGCGGATGTTACGGTTAGCGCCGCGAGCGGACGCCAAGGCGGTGCAGTCATTCGTCTATGCCCCCATCAGCAAACGCCACCTTGCCAAGGAACTGGGCGAACATCGACTCGCATTGCGTTTCCTACAGACGCTGCGATCGCTACCAGCCAGTATCAATGTTGACAGTCGAATTGGATCACTGCTGGGATCGAGCAGTTTTACGAATGCGTTTCGCGGCGAAAAACAGCGACGCGATTTACTCCATCACATCAAGAACGGCTTGCAAGGTAGAGCCAAGTACTATGCTGCGTCCGGAATGATTCGAAACAAGACGTTGATGACACATCTGTTGGCCGACGGTGAATATGCTCGCGTCAAAACGACGTTGATCCAGGGGCAGGAATCAACCAATCGGGCGGACTTGTTGGGAAAGTTTCTTGCCAGCGAGTCGACGATTCAATATTTGATCAAGTCGGGACGCGTTGACGAAGTGTTGGAGTTTGATGCGGGCGAAATGCCGAAAGGAGGTCGCGATTCAATTCTGATGCAGGTAGTTAGTAGTGATGCGGCGGTCGCAGCGTTGCTGGACGCCGATCTGCAGGACGATCTGATTGACGCCATCGATGCTGTCGAAAATAAATCACGACGGAAAGATTTCTATCGCCACCTGACGACACGCAAGGCCTATGCAAAGATCCTTGCCAGACAGAGTGCGCTTCGGATGACACTGCGGGAATTGTCTCGCGACCAGAATTGGATGGCTCGACGCAGCTACATCCGGCTGATCACCAGTCTTGATAACGACGACGTTCAAAACGAACCTGATTTGGCAATCGCCTTCTGGAATTTTGCAACACAACTCGGTCGCGGTTACAACCGTCGCGAATGCATCGGCGCACTGTTGACGTCCAGTTGGTTTTTGCCGCAACTGAGTCGGCAGGACAAACTGCAAGCAGTGATCCAATCGCTTCCAAAACACTTAGATGCGGCGGAAATTCGCAAGATCGCCTTGAGCATTCCACGCGCCACCCACGCGGCAATGTTTCTTGATACGGATCTTCTACAGTCATTGCTGGCGATTTGCCAATCACTCACTCAGAACGATCAAAGTGCCGTATTCA
This sequence comes from Pirellulaceae bacterium, assembly GCA_013002105.1. Next base: position 1,442 of record JABDKS010000282.1, read on the forward strand.
GGGGATTAGGACAATCGGCGTCTGTGCAATCATGGTTCGCCGATACGGGGCAACCTGACCGATTAATTGACGCATTTCGCAGCATCGATGATGAAACACTGCGCAGTCGGTTTGCCGAAGCGATATTGTCGTCAGGACTTCTAGCGAAACAACGCGAGAACAAGGAACTCGCTCCAAAGTTGATCGCGTTCGCAAAGCAACAACCCAAAAGCTCGCAATTCTATCTCGCCGTCGCGTTGCTCTCGGATTACACGACGTCAACACCGACCGCAAAGTCGGATCTCGTAGATGTGATTGTCACACAGATCGATACGGCCGAATTGGACGAAGAGCGATTACTGAAAATGATCAGTTCGCCAGCGCTATCAAGTTTACTTCGCAATCAAAAACTGGCACGAAATGTAATCGACTTGGCGTTCAAGTTTGACAGCGAAAACAAAAGCATTGCGTGTCAAACCGCGTTGCTGCGCAATGTTTATTTTCAGTCCGAGATGACCGACGCCGAATTGAAAACAGCGTTCGACGTGATGATTGGTAGCGGCGATTCTGCGAGATCCATCCCGTTCATTGCAGCGAGCCCGCTGTTGGTACCGCGGCTAATCCAACTGGGCTATTTCGATACCTTGCGCACCGCTGTAGACAAGGTAGGAACAACAGCATATTCACGGGCTTCGGTGCTATGGATGTTTTATACCAATGCGGCCGTGGTCAAACAGATGCAGACGCAAGACATCAAGGCTGACGTTTTGGCAAAGTTATTACAGGAAGTGCCCGACGCGTACCTTTACAGCCGAATGTTGCACCTGCTCAATAGCCGCGATGCGCTGCACTGGCTATTGGACACGCACCGTTGGAAACCGATCGGCGATTACCTTGACCGATTGCCAGACAGCGAACGCCCACGTCTGATCCGTTCGGTCGCCACGAACATGAACTTGGTGCGAGCGTTGGCCGAGCGAGATAAATTGGCAAGACTGCTGGATCGCAAGGATGTGCGAGATTCACTCAGCGAGTCCGGTAATTATTCGATGTACTTTAATCAGTCTTTTTTGAAAGACTATCTGTACTCGACATCCTACATCGATTTCGTTCGGCAGATCGTCAAGAACGAACGTGACCCGGGTCGACGCCGCGTGCTGATGCTGAACCTGCGCCGCAATGAATTTCAAACAGCCATCATTCAGCAGGGCCAGGGACAATGGTTATTGCGCACGTTGCTGGACAACCTTGACGAATCCGCGACGGTGCAACAACGGGAGTCCGAACTGTCGTCGGACAGTGGCCTATTCGCGCTGGCGGTTCGAATGGAAAAGATGGACGAAGCCGAAAAGCTACTTAAACAATTTATCGACGATGATCGCGGCAAACTGCGACTGATTCGTTTTCGGCAACTCACTGGCCAGCTGACCGCCGCGGATACCGCCGCCTCCTTGTCAATGGACAATGATGCGCTGCAGTCGCCCGCACGATTGGATTTCTATCTTGCACGGGCGACCCAACAATATGACATCGCAAATTCCCTCTTGCGGCATTTAGAGGATCCCGGATTAGCCTGGGCTTTCGCGGTCGAACAACAGCATTGGGAACTCCTTGCCCGCACACCGGTTTGCCGGGCGAAACAACTGCCAGTCCCGACGATCACAAACGAGATCAATCCAGTTCACCGCAAGACGGAAGAACTGAGTTTTCAGATCGCGTTTGGTCGATTGGCGGGTGACTCAGCACATGCAAACTCGCTGGATCTTCTCTCGCAGTGGATATCTGCAAATCGAGATGACGTGAACAATGTCCGCGTCGGATCCGACGCACTGCTGACACTCGGCCAGAGCGAAAAAGCACTCGCGTTATTAGACGAACACTTACCCGAACGTGCGTTTTTTTGGCATTGGGCGCGGATGGATTACGACCGAGCCTTGGAGGTGATCAACTGGGATCCCACCAAAGCCGATGAACGATTTGATCGATACGCCGAGGAAAAGACTGGCACGACCGTTTCAAGCAGCAATGCGATCGACCGCTTAGTGCCGATTGCCCGATTACTTCAGGAGGCCGGACGCTCCGCGGAAGCGAATACGTTGATCGACGCGATCATTTGTTACCCAGAGCGTAAGTTGTTGGCGGGCCAATCTCGTTTGAACTTCTTAACATCATGCGCGACAAAACTCTACCAAGGTGGTTTCCCGGTCAAGAGTCGCCAAGTGATGGCAAAGATCGCCACCAACGACTCATCAAGGCGGGAATATTTCTCGCAGGTGTACGCCGATCGGTTCCACCGCAACGCTTGGCACGAAGCTCTGATTTGGTGGGACGTATTTCAAACACGTCACGCCGACGAAACGATGTTGCAGCGTCTAACGCGAGTCGACTCGACGATGACTGCCACCGCGCCGATCAACTCGGTGAGCCCGTTTCCAAAGATCGGTGATATCAAGTCCGCTCGGGAAATGACGCCCGGTGCAGGCGTCCCGGCAACGCTTTATCGATACAAACGATTCGACGAAGCCCGTGATGTACTGCAAGATTACAGCCACCTGGGACCTGACGAACACGTTCTGTTGGGAAGGATTCATGCGGCGCAAGGGAACGCGTCGGAAGCGGCTGAATCGTTTCACGATGCCTGGCAGGCAAGGACCACGGACATGACACTGCTCTACCTGTCCGGGCACTTTCACCAGAAAGCGGGCAACGCAACGTTGGGGCAGCAACACATGCGCAACGCCAAATTGTTGGCCGTTTCGATGGAGAATCTGCTCACGTTGGCGATCGACTTGGACAACGAAGGCTTGTTCACGGACGCTGCAGCGATTTTTCGAGTGCTGATCAGAACCGCACCCCCGGGTCACCGGGTGTATCGCCAATCGCTTGTACGACTCGGCTTGCGGACCGACGACGCAGACCAATCTGTCGCGATGTTGCGCGAGCACGGGCTGTATCTATTGCGTCCGGTTTTCAACTACACGGACGCGAAACAAACTTTGCACGCATCTGTCCGACTGCGAACACGAATGGCCGAATCGGCGATCGAATCAGGGGATTATGTTGCAGCCGAGAAAGAATGGATCGAAACAACCAAGATCAATCCGGGTGCCACTTGGGTAGCCAATACGCTCGTTCCGAAAC
>JABDKS010000283.1 GCA_013002105.1 Pirellulaceae bacterium
GTGCATACCTTAGAAGAGGCTCGCGAGGCGCTGCAGTTGGTGGGATTGCCGGCCGTGGTGCGACCGAGCTTTACGATGGGCGGGAGCGGATCGGCGATCGCTTACAACAAGGATGATTTCGATGCACTGGTGCAAAACGGTTTGGATCAGTCGCCGGTCACAGAAGTATTGATCGAAGAATCGATCATCGGCTGGAAAGAATACGAGATGGAGGTGATGCGGGATCACGACGATAACGTAGTGATCATTTGCAGCATCGAGAACTTTGACGCGATGGGTGTCCACACGGGCGATTCGATCACCGTCGCTCCGGCCCAAACGTTGACCGACAAAGAGTATCAGCGGATGCGAGACGCCTCGTTGGCTGTGATTCGCGAAATCGGTGTGGAAACCGGCGGCAGTAATATTCAGTTTGCGGTCGAGCCCAATACTGGGCGAATGATCGTGATCGAGATGAATCCGCGAGTGAGTCGATCCAGTGCGTTGGCGAGCAAGGCGACCGGGTTTCCGATTGCCAAGATCGCCGCCAAATTGGCCGTCGGTTATCGATTGTGGGAATTGCCCAACGACATCACTCAAAAGACCAAAGCCTGTTTTGAACCGACGATTGATTACGTCGTCACTAAGATGCCGCGCTTCGCCTTCGAAAAATTCCCCGAAGCCGATGCGACGCTGACGACGCAGATGAAGAGTGTTGGCGAAACGATGGCGATCGGGCGGACGTTTAAAGAATCGTTGCAAAAAGCCTTGCGGGGACTCGAAGTCGGTGCGTTTGGTCTTGGTAGTGATAATCGCGATTTGTGGGCCACCGATTCCGAGCCCGATCACGACACGATTCGTGCCAAACTGAGCACACCGGGTGCAGAACGCATTTTTTACATGCGGTACGCCATCAAATCCGGCATGCCGATCGACGAAGTCTTTGAATTGACCAACATCGATCGTTGGTTCTTGGACCACATGCTGCAGATCATCGAGCAAGAGAATCACCTGATCCAAATCGGATCATTGGACCAAATGACATATGATGATCTTTACGATGCCAAGCGGGACGGCTTCTCCGACCGACAGCTTGCGAAAATCACCGGCAACACCGAGATGGACGTTCGTCATCGACGGTTGGAATTAGGAATTCGTCCGGTCTTTAAGAGTGTCGATACGTGTGCCGCCGAGTTCGAGGCTTATACGCCATATTATTACAGCACGTACGAGAGCGAAGACGAGTTGCCGCCCAAAAGTGACAAGAAGCGAATCATCATTCTTGGCGGTGGTCCCAATCGGATCGGACAAGGGATCGAATTTGACTATTGCTGTTGCCATGCCAGTTTTGCGCTTCGCGAAATCGGCATCGAAAGTGTCATGGTCAATAGCAATCCCGAGACGGTGAGCACCGACTACGACACGTCGGACATGCTGTTCTTTGAACCGCTGACGATCGAAGACGTTTTGAATATCTGTGACGCAATCGAACCTGATGGTGTGATTGCACAATTTGGTGGTCAGACTCCGTTGAATCTTGCCCGAGGATTGCAGGACGCCGGTGTGCCGATCATTGGAACGAGTGTGGATACAATCGAAGCGGCAGAAGACCGCGAGTTGTTTCAGAGTTTGATCAACGAATTGGGTTTGCGGCAACCGCCCAGTGGGATTGCCCGCAATATGGAAGAAGCACGTCGTGAGGTCGATCGGATCGGATACCCGGCACTGGTGCGGCCGAGTTTTGTATTGGGCGGTCGCGCGATGGAGATCTGCTACGACGATAGTCAGTTTGATCGGTACGTCGCCGAAGCGTTTATTGTCGCCGATGGCCAGCCGGTCTTGATCGACCGATTCCTGGAGGATGCGACCGAGGTCGATGTGGATGCCGTGTCCGACGGGACCGATTGTGTGATCATGGGAATCATGGAGCACATCGAAGAAGCGGGCGTTCACTCGGGTGATTCGGCTTGTGCAATTCCGCCGTTCAGTATCATCCAGAATGTTCTGCAGGAAATCCGCGAGTCGACGGTTAAACTTGCCAACCGGTTGAATGTGATCGGGCTGATGAATATTCAGTTTGCGATCAAAACCGAAGATGGCAAACCGACACTGTATGTCTTGGAAGTCAATCCGCGAGCGAGTCGGACCGTACCGTTTGTCGCGAAAGCCACGGGGGTTCCGGTGGCCAATATCGCGACCAAGGTCATGACGGGAATGAAATTGAAGGATCTGGGAATCACCGAGGAACCAATCCCCCGGCATGTGTCGATCAAGGAGAGCGTGTTTCCGTTTCGCAAATTTGCTGGTGTCGACATCGTGCTCGGCCCTGAGATGCGCAGCACGGGCGAGGTGATGGGCGTCAGCGACAAATTCTCGCTGGCATTTGCCAAAAGCCAGATTGCCGCCGGCGCGGTGCTGCCCGATGCTGGCAAAATTTTTATTAGCCTGACGACACGCCACAAGGAACATGTGTTGAAACTGGGCAAGGATCTTCGTGATCTCGGGTTTGATTTATTGGCGACCGCCGGGACCGCGCAACGGCTGGAAGAAGGCGGTGTCGAGGTGACGCGTGTGAAGAAGATCGCCGAGGGCCACCCGAACTTGATCGACTATCTTAAAAATGGCGATGTGCAGCTGATTTTGAACACACCCAGTGGAAAGGGAGCGCGTACGGATGAAGGCAAAATTCGCGCGTCGGCTGTTCAATATGGCGTTCCCTGCATCACGACGTTGGCAGCCGCCGAAGCAGCCATCGGTGCCATGAAGGCGACTCGCGAAGGGCCCCTGGAAGTTCAATCGTTGCAACAGCGGTATGCCGAAAGCGTGTGACACGCGAGAACGGGACATAGTGCCCCGGCAGTTGGCCCGGGACACTGTACTTCACATTTGGCTGGGCGCTGCATTTCGCATTTGGCTGGGCGCGGCTTTTGACTGAGTGCTGCATTTTGGCTGGGCGCTGGGCAATCACGTGCGAGCAAGGCGCCTATCGGCCCAAGATATTCTGACCTGAAGAATGACTGCGGCAGTCAAAAAAGAGAGCTCCTGCGGAAGGGGCAGCAAACCGCAGGAGCTCAGAAACATGAAGGAGCGGGGCAGAGCCCCTTCACGTAATCAAGGTTGGATTGAATTAGACGCGTAACCATTCAATAAGTTCCTGCTGCCGAATCGGTGCCTGGAAAATATAGTCACGAGCCAACCCCGTGCAACGCGGATAGCTTAAAACGAACTCAAATTCCCCACTCTGATGGTGCATCATCGATTTCACCATTAGGATTGCACGCGTTGCAATCAAAACAATCGTCCACGTCGCGCGGAATTGTGAGTTGCATGTCGGTTGCCCTCGACCCCACGTCGCATCAAATCGCCGATTCGGCGAAGATTAAGAATGTTTTGTTCTACGATCACAATGACAGGGGATCGGTGAATGCCTACCCGCCCTGGGTGCGACGTTTAGCCACACAATAAGGGGCGGCGTCTAGTGATGAGTCACCGCAAGTTGACAGCGAATAAAATTTCATGAGCGAAGAGAAAGATCAGTTGAATTCAGACGACGAGACCGCTTCGACCGACTCCGCTTCGTCCAACACCGCGGCCGATACGCGGGATGATCAACAGGCCTCCCTGCGGTTGTTGGTTGTTGACAATGAACCGGCGCACGCCCACGCGATGACCGAATCGTTGGAGAAGGTCGGCTATTCCTGCCAAGTTGCTACCAGCGGTCCGCAAGCCGCCAAACTGATCGAACGTGAGACTTACGACATCATCATTACCGATATGGTGATGAACGAAGTGGATGGGATGAAGATTCTGGCGCTTGCTCGTCAGCGCTTGCCCGACTGCGAAATCGTGATGGTAACCGGTCACGCGACGGTGCCGATTGCGGTTGAAGCGATGCAACTGGGCGCGTTCAATTTTCTGGAAAAACCGATTACGCCCAAACGATTGAGGGCGATCGTTGACAAAGCCGCCGCCGCGGTCGCACTGCGTCGCGAGAATACCGAACTGCATCAGCGTTTGGACGAACGGTTTGGTTTTGAAGGCTTGATCTATACAAGCAAAAAGATGCAGAATGTCATTGACCGCCTGCGTCGTATTGCAGCGACGGACGCGACCGTGTTGATCACGGGCGAGAACGGGACGGGCAAGGAAGTCATCGCGCAGGCAATCCACCAGAACAGTCCGCGTCGAAACAAACGGATGCGGGCCATGAACACCGGGGCGATTGCGGAAAACTTGGTCGAAAGCGAATTGTTCGGCCACGTGAAAGGATCGTTCACGGGGGCTGATTCGGATCGCGAGGGTGCGTTTCAGTATGCAAACGGCGGCACGCTATTCTTGGACGAGATTGGCGACATGCCAATGAGTACTCAAATCAAGTTGCTGCGTGTTTTGGAGCAAAACCAGATCACACGAGTGGGGGACAATAAGCCGATTAAGGTCAACGTGCGTGTTGTCTCTGCGACGAATCGCCCGCTCGAAGAAATGATCCAGGAGGGTAAATTTCGCGAAGACCTTTACCATCGACTGAAGGTTGTAACGGTTGAGTTGCCGTCGTTGCGAGATCGAGCTGAAGACGTTATCCCGCTGATGGATCATTTTCGCAAAATGTTCTTACGGCGTCACGATAAACCGACCGCTCATTTTTCGCCGGCCGTGACGAAGCGATTTTTCGGTTATCAATGGCCGGGAAATGTTCGTCAGCTGCGCAATTTTGTCGAGACGATGGTGGTGCTGGACACCGACGGCAAACTGGACGTCGATGATTTGCCGCCGGAGTTGATGGACGAAACAGCGGACGAGGCAGAAGCCGTTGAATTGCCGATCGCCGGAGCGTCCAATTTGGTCGGCCAGCCGCTCAGTGCGATCGAGCGTTGGGCGATCGAAGAGACACTGAAATTGACCGGCGACAATCGTGAAGAAGCGGCGAAAATTTTGGGAATCGGAGCACGCACGCTTTACCGGCGTTTGGATCAATACAAAAAAGACGAAGACGAAGCGGAATAGCAATCCGCAAATTGGCGTGGGCACGCGAGATTCGTTTACTGAACCCAGATGCGTCACCCAAACTTTTTGACGACCGATCTACCGCGGTCGGAGGCCAGGACCTGTCTCGGCCGATTCGCACCAGGAACAGTTCTGTCCGCCGAGAAATTTGCGGAATCAGCGGCGAATCGCTTTAGCACTCTTTTTGGGATCCGTGGCACTCGCGCGGTACATACCGCCCTGCCCCGTCGTGAGCATAAAACTCCGACAGTACCGCTTCGAAATCTGCACGACTCTTGATCTTTGCAAATCGCAGACGCACGCTTTCGTGTTCGCAGTGACTTTGCGAATACTTGATACAAAACTTTCGCATCAAGAGTGGTGCTCGCTCGGGCGTGTAGGTTTGTTCGCACAACGAAAAGTGTTCTCGCATCACGGCGACTTGTTGGTCGAGTGTTGGTGGCGGCGGCAAAGGTCCGCCGTCGGCGAGTGCGCGTGCTTGCTGAAAAATCCAAGGATTCCCGATCGCGCCGCGTGCCACGGTGACACCATCGATCCCAGTCTGCTCGATCATCTGCAGGCTGTCTTGTGCAGTGAATAGGTCCCCGCTGCCAAGTATCTTGATTCTCTCGCCCACATGCTGTTTGACTTCACCCAAGAACTCCCAGCGACTCGGGCCCACGTAACGCTGAACCACGGTTCGACCGTGAACTGTTGCGGCAGCCAGGCCCGTCGCGATCGCACCATCGAGGATTTGGAAAAAATGATCACGCGATTCTTGCGAGTCGTCGATGCCGCGCCGCATTTTGACCGTAACTGGGATCTCGTCGGGAACGATGTCACGTGTGCGGCGGAGAATCTCGATTGCCACGTCGGGTTGGGAAAGATGGAATCCGCCACGGCAACGACCCAGGACTTTTTTGACGGGGCAGCCAAAGTTGACATCAATGATGTCGAATCCTGCTTGGACCAATTTCAACGCACCGGCGGAAAACTGTTCCGGTTCGGCTCCCATCAATTGACCGCCGACAGGGTGTTCGTCGGGGTGGATGTCCAGAAAATGTTTCGTTTTTTGCCGCTTGCTCAGGGCGAGTAAAAACTGATCGAGCATCACTTCGCAGATCGAATAATCGGCACCGTGACGACGAGCGATCACGCGCATCGGCAGATCGCTGTATCCGGACAGGGCTGCCTGAACCACGGGGAAACCGATCGACACATTGCCAATCGTCAACGGTTGGGTTTCAAACGCAGTGGTCATCGATGATAAAAACGGTGGATAAAACAGGCAAATCGGGGCGAGGCTAAGATACTCGCTGCGAAACGGGGTCAATTTATCGCCGGCCCTAGCGATGTACGGTACACGAACGAACGGGAAAAAGTCATTATGTCGTCACGAACTTTTATGGTCCTGGCGTTGCTTTTATCGCTTGCTGGGCATACACCGACCCTTTTTGCAGAGACCAGCATGCGAATCGAAACAAGCCCGTTTGGAAAGACCCCCGCGGGCGATCAGGTCACGCGATACACGCTGACAAACTCCGACGGCAACAGCGTCTCGGTGATGAATTTTGGGGCCACGCTGCTGGATGTCAATGTTCCCGATCGTGACGGCAAGCTGGCAAACGTGAATTGGTGCTTCGATTCGCTGCAGCCCTATTTAGAGGGACACCCCTATTTTGGCAGTACGGTGGGGCGATTTTGTAATCGAATCGGGAATGCCAAGTTCGTGATCGATGGCAAAGAATATCCGCTGACGGTCAACCACGGCAAACATCAACTGCATGGCGGAAAGGTGAATTTCACGTATCAATTTTGGGAAGGCGAATCGTACGAGCAAAGCGATCGCATCGGCGTGAAATTCCGATTGACCAGTCCGGACGGCCAAGAAGGATTCCCAGGCACCGTGGATGCGGAGGTCGATTACAGCTGGAATGACAAAAACGAACTGGCGATTACCTTTACTGCGACGACTGACGCCCCCACCCATGTCAATCTGACCAATCACAGTTATTGGAATCTCGGTGGAGTGGGCAGCGGCACGGCGTTGAAACACGTTGCCACGATTGCGGCGGATGAATTATTGGATGTCGACGCCGATTTGATCCCGACCGGCAAGTTGAATTCGGTGGACGGTACGGTGTTTGACTTTCGGCAGGAACGATCGTTCGGCCAGGATGTCGACCAGTTGCCGGCGACAAAAGGTTACGACCATTGTTTTGTGGTCCGAGGCGACGCGGGGAAATTGCGTGCGGCCGCCCGGGTGGTCGATCCAAAATCAGGACGTGTTTTGGAAATCGAAACGACGCAACCGGGAATGCAACTGTACACGGCGAACCATTTACCGGGCAACGACAGATCGGCTGGTGCAGGTGGGCACGACGCATTCTGTTTGGAAACGCAGCACTATCCCGATGCGCCCAATAAGCCAAGTTTCCCAAGTACATTGCTAAAGCCAGGTGAAACTCTGCGCGAAACGACGGTTCATCGTTTTGGAACCGACAGATAGTCGATTCTGTCTTCGTGCATGCTGGCTCTCAAAAATTGATTCGTCCTTCGGCTTTCAATTGCTTCAGACGTTCCTGCGCTTCGACATAATCGGATTCGTACGGAGCCAAATCGGGAACGATGGTCGGCCGGAACTCCAGCGACAGTTGCTGCCTGACGACGTAGCTGAACAGGAGTCGATCGCCGTCGGGAATCAGCAGTCCGAGATTGGTCGCTGATTTCCTGGTCACCAACGCGTCCAAGATGATGGGATGCCACTGGTCGTCGATTTTGGCCAGTACGTCGATTCGGTCACCGGCAACCAGATCGGCGGATTTTGGTGTCGACGGGATTCCAATCGACGCGAGACCAGGTGGAATAAGAAAGGCCGAGCTGACCGCGACGCTGAACCGTCTCGTTTGCGAGTGATGATATCGATACGCGAACCAACCAGCGGCGAACGCCATCGCAATCCATCCGATTGCGATCAGGGCGAGTCGACATTTCGCGAATTGCTTGTTCATTAGAGCATTTTTACTTAATACGTGGGATCAATCGTAGGCCAGGACCGAATGGCACTTAATCGGTGTAAGTTCTAATTGGCACTGGGTTTGTATTGGCTTCTTGGTTTCGTCATCAACTTGTGTGTGATGGTTCGACGTTTGATCACTCTCGGTTCATTTCTGTCAGGGCGGTT